>JBAZHO010000009.1:0-15854 GCA_041652375.1 Opitutales bacterium
GCCCTTCAAGCCGCTTCGGACGACCCCGGCAGCCCTTGGGCCATAGGCTCCTCCGACGGCGGGCACAAGAGCGTCAATCCCGAACTGGGCACGATTGAGGACTTCCGCGCCTTCGCGGCGAAGGTCCGCGAACTGGGCATGGAAATCTCCATAGACATCGCCTTCCAGTGCAGCCCGGACCACCCTTACGTGAAGGAGCATCCGCAGTGGTTCAACTGGCGCCCGGACGGCACGGTGCAGTATGCCGAGAACCCGCCCAAGAAGTATCAGGACATCCTGCCCTTCAACTTCGAGACCGAGGACTGGCAGGGACTGTGGACCGAACTGAAGAGCATCTTCGAGTTCTGGAGTGAACAAGGCGTGAAGATTTTCCGCGTGGACAACCCGCACACCAAGGCGATGGATTTCTGGCGCTGGTGCCTCACGTCGCTCAAGACCGAACAGCCTGACCTGATCTTTTTGGCAGAGGCGTTCACACGCCCCAAGCGCATGTATCGCCTTGCGCAGAGCGGCTTCACGCAGAGCTACACCTACTTCACATGGCGCAACGGGCGCGACGAGCTGCGCGAATACATCGAGGAAATCACCGCTGGCGAAGTGGCCGAGTTCTTCTGGCCCAACTTCTGGCCCAACACCCCGGACATCCTGCACGAATACATCCAGATGGGCAGGCGCAACGGCAGCATCGCCCGCATGGTGCTGGCCGGAACCCTGTCCTCCAACTGGGGCATCTACGGACCCGCCTTCGAGCTTTTCGAGAGCGAGCCTTTCCCCGGCAAGGAGGAATACAACCACAACGAAAAATACGAGATCAAGAACTGGGACTGGGACAAGCCGGGCAACCTCAAGGCGCTCGTGGCCCGCTTCAACCACATCCGCAACACCAACCCGGCCCTCCAGCGCACCCGGAACGTGGCCTTCGCGGAAACGGACAATGCCAACCTGATCGCCTACGTCAAAAAGACGCCCGACCTGTCGAACATAATCATCACCGTGGTGAACCTCGACTACTCCGCGACGCAGAGCGGCTGGATCGAGCTTCCGCTATGGCAGATGGGGCTGTCCGACCACGAAAGCTACGTGGTGAGAGACCTCTTCTCGCAGACCCTTCCCGACGGCGAATTCGAGTCATACGTCTGGACGGGCCGCCGAAACTTCGTATCCCTGCGCCCCGGCAGCAAACAGGCGCATATCTTCGTTGTAGAGAAGCTGCGATAGGCAAGATATAGCGATTCTCATAAGACCGCCGAAAGACCAGAGAACAAAGAGAAGAGTTTTATCCACAGATAAGCAGGGATAAAAAAAGGGATTAGAAAATCAGGAAGTCTTCTTTTCAATAACCTGCGTTATAGTAGTTCCATTTGACTTGTGGACACTTCTGGGAGTGCTGCAGGCGCGGCCTTCTGGCCTGTAATGCGGTTGCAAAAGTTTCCCAAAATAGAAACCTAATCTGGCAAAGAAACGGGACAACCGACGTATGCACACGCTGCGGACGCCTCGGAGAGGCGTCCCTACCAACAGATTGCTCATCAACGTCTTAGAGGTAGGGACGGCTCTCCGAGCCGTCCGGTTAGGCATGCGTTCGTCCTGCGGCTTCAAATTGGCCGACTTTTGGCAACCGCTATAAGATCTGATTTCAAGCCGCTCTAACGCCCTCGCGTGATGCAGCCCATGATGTTGTACACAAGCTGGGCGGCGGCGAAGTCGTGGGCGTGCAGGCTCGGGATCGGGGCGAACTCCACCACGTCGAAGCCTACGCACTTGCGCTGCAGGCACAGGCGTTCAAGCAGCCACTTGGCCTGATACCACGTCAGGCCGCCGGGGACGGGCGTGCCTGTCGCGGGCATCAACGCGCCGTCCAGCGCGTCGATGTCGAACGTTATGAAGATGTGTTCCGGGAAGTCCGCCGGTAGCCGCACGGCGTCCAGCCCTTCGGCGTGCAGGCGTTCGGCGTCCACATGCGGGATGCCCGCCTTTTCGCGCAGTTCGTGCTCTTCGAGGCAGTAGCTGCGGGTTCCGATCTGGTATATGGGGATGCCCGTGTCGTGGATGCGCTTCATCACGCTGGCATGGCTCCATATGCTGCCTTCGTAGCTTTCGCGCAGGTCCGCGTGCGCGTCGAACTGCACCACGCCGATCCTGCCGCAATGGGCGGCCACGGCCTTCACCACCGCGCTGCTTATGCTGTGTTCGCCGCCGATGACGGCGGGGATCGCCCCGTGAGACAGCGCGCGCGCGACGGCCTGCTCTATCCGGGCGAACACGGCCTCCGGCGCGCCCTCGCAATTCACGGGTCCGGCGGTGTAAATGCCCTTGTCGGCGGGCACGCTCTTGCCGTCGAACAGCTCCAGTTGCGCGGATGCCTCCAGTATCGCCAGCGGGCCTCTGGCCGTGCCGTGCCCGTAGGATACCGAGGCCTCGTAGGGCACGGGAATGACATGGAACAGTGCCTTGTCCGGCGCGCACGGGGCGACGTCGTCGCCGTGGAAAGTGATCATTGCGAAATCCTCGATTTATAGTCCTCGTAGCCGAAGCTGCGGACCAGATTCAGCACCGCGCCGCCCCCGGAGCACGTGTATATCGAAGGCAGTTCGACGCCGTTGAAGGTGGTGCTCTTGACGAAGCTGTAAAGGGCCATGTCCGTGAACACGAGCCTGTCGCCGGGCGCGAGCGGTTGGTCGAAGGAGTAGGACCCGAAGAAGTCCCCCGCGAGGCAGGATATGCCGCCGATCTTGTACGTGTATGGCTTCGCGCCGGGCAGGCCGGAGCCGACGATCATCGGGCGGTACGGCATTGCGAGCACGTCCGGCGCGTGCGTCTCTGCGGAGGAATCGACCACGGCGACGTCCACGCCGTTGCGCACGGTGTCGAGCACGGTCGTGACGAACACGCCAGCGTCGTAAACCACGGCTTCGCCGGGTTCCAGATACACCTGCACGCCGGGGAAACGCCGCTGGAAGCGCGCGATTATGTCGCAGAGCAGGTCCACGTCGTAGCCGGGCTTTGTGATATGGTGGCCGCCGCCGAAGTTCACCCACTTCATGCCGGGGACAAGATGCCCGAAACGAGCGACAAAGCTGTCCAGAACGCGACCGAGCACGTCCGCTCCCTGTTCGCAGAGGGCGTGAAAGTGCAGGCCCTCGATGCCGGAAAGGTTCACGCCGCCCAAGTCCTCGGGGGATACGCCGAAGCGCGAGCCGGGGATGCAGGGGTTATAGAGGTCTATTTCAACCTCGGAATGGCCGGGATTGACGCGCAAGCCCGCGGATTTACCCTGACCAGCCGCCGCGACGCGCGCGCGGTGCTTGTGCCACTGGGCGACGCTGTTGAACACGATGTGGTCCGAATACTCGATCACGCGGCCCATCTGCTCGTCGGTGAACGCGGGGGCGTAGGTATGCACCTCGCGCCCGAATTCCTCCCGGCCCAACCTAGCCTCGATGGGTCCGCTCGCGCAGACGCCGTGCAGGTATTTTCCGATAATCGGGAACACGGCGGGGAGCGCGAAAGCCTTCAGCGCAAGCAGAATCCTCGCCCCCGTGCGCCGCTGCACGCCGTCGATAATCAAGCAGTTGCGAAGGATTGCGTCCTCGCTGACGACGTAGCAAGGCGTGCGAACACTGGAAAGAATCTCGTCTGAATAATCACCCATCGAAAACATGAATTTTATCCACAGATTACACAGATTTTCACAGATTACGGGAACAAGAACAAAAGTATGGAACCGCAGATAAACGCAGACTTACGCAGATTTTAAGAATAAGAAAATCCTATTTTTATCTGCGCAAATCTGCGTTTATCTGCGGTTAAATATTCTTATTCAAGTTCTTATAATCTGTGGAAATCTGTGTAATCTGTGGATAAAAAGTCTTGTTCCCCTTTCTTCGTTATCCGCGTAATCTACGGATTGCCTTCCATGTCGTCTTTTACTCCGGCAGCGTGCCGTTGAAGTCCGTGATCTGCCACGGGAGGCCGCACTTGGACAGTTCTTCCATGAACTCGTCCGGGTCGAGCTGTTCGACGTTGAACACGCCCTCGCCCTTCCAGACGCCTTTGAGCATCATCATCGCGCCGATCATGGCCGGGACGCCCGTCGTGTAGGACACGGCCTGTGCCTGCACCTCGCGGTAGCATTCGGCGTGGTCGCACACGTTGTAGATATATTTGCGCCTGCGCTCGGCGTCTATCTCGCCGTCGAAAACGCAGCCGATGACGGTCTTGCCCTTGTAGTTCGTGCCCAGAGTGCCGGGATCGGGCAGCAGGGCCTTGAGAAACTGGATCGGCACGATCTTGTGCCCCTGATAATCCACGGGATCGATGCGCGTCATGCCCACATGGTCCAAGACCTTGAGGTGCGTGATGTAGTTCTGCGAAAAAGTCATCCAGAAGCGGATGCGCTCCAGCCCCCGGACGTGTTTCACGAGCGATTCCATCTCCTCGTGGTAGAGCAGGTAGCTCTCCCTCGGCCCGGCGTCCGGGTAGTCAAAGGAGAAGTGAACCGCATCGTCGTTGAGGATCGCGGGCGTCTCCACCCACTCCCCGTTGTTCCAGTGCCGCACAAGCTGCGTGACCTCGCGGATGTTGATCTCCGGGTTGAAGTTCGTGGCGAAAGCGTGCCCGTGGTCCCCGGCGTTGCAGTCCAGAATGTCGATGGTCTGGATGCTGTCGTAAAGGTGCTTCTGTGCGTAGGCGCAGAAGATGTTCGTCACTCCGGGGTCGAACCCGCAGCCCAGAACGGCCATCAGGCCCTTCTCGCGGAACCTCTCCTGATAGGCCCACTGCCAGCTGTACTCGAAGTGCGCCTTGTCCCTAGGCTCGTAATTGGCGGTATCGAGGTAGTTTACGCCGGTCTCCAAACAGGCGTCCATGATCGCAAGGTCCTGATACGGAAGGGCCACGTTGATCACCAGTTCCGGCTTCACCCGCGCGATGAGTTCCACGAGTTCGGCCACCACGTCGGCGTCCACCTTGGCGGTCTCGACATCGATGCCGTAGCTTGCCTTGACCTCTGCGGCGATGACGTCGCACTTGCTCCTTGTGCGGCTGGCAAGATGTATGGAACTGAACACTTCCGGGTGTTGGGCGCACTTCTTGACGACGACGTTGCTCACCCCGCCCGCGCCTATGATCAGAACTCGTGACATCTCTTTACTTCCTGTTGCTGGTTAAAATAACTGCATGTTATCCATCTGCGGACAACTTCCTCTTATTCCTTTTCAAAATACGTGTAGCCGCGCAGGCCCTCGGCAAAGCCGTCGAGAATCTGTTTGCGCTCGCGCACGGTGATGAAGCCCTCGGCGATGGCGGCCTCGGCCATCAGCTTGAAGCGCAGCTTCATGGCATTGATATCGTATTCGACGTACGATAGCACGTCCGAAACGGAGTCTCCCTCGATATCGCGGATGAACTTGTAAGTCCCGTCCTCGTTCACGTGGATGGACACCACGTTCGTATCGCCGAAAAGGTTGTGCAAATCCCCCAGCGTCTCCTGATACGCGCCGACAAGAAACACGCCCAGATAGTATTCCTCCGCCTCCTTGAGGTCGTGCAGCATGATGTTGCTGCGGTTGTGGGGACCGTCCGGGAAGTTGTCTATCTTGCCGTCGCAGTCGCAGGTAATGTCGGAGATGATCGCCGGGCGCGTCGGGGCCTCGTTAAGCCTGTGGATGGGCATGACGGGGAAAATCTGGTTGATGGCCCACATGTCCGGCAGGGACTGGAAGAGGCTGAAATTGCCGTAGTAAATATCGTAGAGCAGCTCCTCGATCTCCGTAACGTCCTTGGGCACGTGCTTCATCGTGGACGCCGTGCGGGCGATCTTGATGAGGATGTGCCGCACGATGTTCTCCGCCATAGCCCTCTCGCGCAGAGTGATGTGCCCGTGCTTGAAGAGCTGGAGCGCCTGATTGCGGTAGTACAACGCGTCGTTGCAGCACTCCTGAAGCGTCTTGGGCGAAATCATCTCGAAAGTGCCCATCAGGTTGCCCAGCAGATCGTTGGCAATCTTGGGCAGAACCTCCGGGATGGGACTCGGCACGAACGACGACACGTCCAGCACATTGAAAAGCAGCATCGAGTAATAGGCCACCGTCATGCGGCCCGACTCCGTGATGATCGTTGGATGCGCAATCTTGTTGCGGTCCAGAATGCCCATTATGGACTCCACCACGTCGTAGCAGTATTCCTCCACGGAATAGTTGCGGCTGGACTGGTCATTGGTGTTGGAACCGTCGTAGTCCACGGCGAGACCTCCGCCGAGGTCCAGAAAGCCCATCGCCGCGCCCTCCTTGACCAGTTCCTCGTAGATGCGGCTCGCCTCCATCGCCCCGGCGCGGATGTCCGCGATGTTCGGAATCTGGGAGCCGATGTGATAGTGCAGCAGCTTGAGGCAGTCCAGCATCTTGACCTGCTTGAGCTTGTCCAGAACGTCCACCACCTGACTCATGTTCAGACCGAACACGCTGGCGTCTCCGCCGGATTCCGCCCACTGCCCGTCGGCCTTGGTGGAAAGGCGGATGCGCAGGCCCAGAAGCGGCCTCACGCCCAGCTTGCGCGCGCGCTCAAGGATCAGGTCTGCCTCGCCGGGGACCTCTATCACGAAAAAGCACTGGTAGCCCATCTTGACCGCGTACAGGCCCAGATCGATGAACTCCTCGTCCTTGTAACCGTTGCAGATAAGGCAGGCTTCGCGGGTCTGAAGCATCGAAATGGCCGCGATCAGCTCCGGCTTGCTTCCCGCTTCCAGCCCGTGGTTGTATTCCCTGCCGAACTGGGAGATGGCCTCCACCACCTGCTCCTGCTGGTTGACCTTGATGGGGAACACGCCCTTGAATTCCCCTTTGTAGCCGGTCTGCTTGATGACGGAACGGAAGGTGTTGTGCAGAATCTTGATCTGGGAGCCGAGGATGTTCTCGATGCGCAGGAGGGCGGGCATGGACATGCCGCGATCCTCGATCTCCGAAACGAGCGTTCTCAGACTGATCCGGGCCGGGTTGTCCTTGCCGAAAGGCGTCACGACGACGTCTCCGGCCTCGTTGATGGAAAAGTAGTCCGCACCCCAGCGATGGATGCCGTACAAGTCGGCAGCGTCCGCGATGGTCCAGTTGCTAATCTTATCAGGGTCACGCCACATAGTTACACCTCACCTGCAAAACACATTCAGCAGCGAAAACAGACGGCAGCCGTCCCAGCGACGCGTCGCTCCGGCCCGCCCAAAAACAAAGGGGAGCATACATACTTCCCGCGTCTCTGATTGTCAATGGATTGGACCGCGACATTTACGTGAAATTCCGCAACAGTCCGATGTCGTTTTTTCCGCATGCCGATGCGGGTCGCCGCCTGAACTTGCAAAGCCTTCAGAACGACTTGCGGCGGTGATAATCCACGAGGCGGGAAAGCCCCTCCGTCCATGCTTCCGGCGGCGTCAGCAGGCTCAGGACGAGATGCGCGCCCGACGCGAAATCGTAGAAATATCCGGGATGCACGGCCACCCCGCACTCGTCCAGCAGACCGAGGCAGAAACGCTCCTCGCCCAGCACGCCCTCCATGCGCAGCACGGCATACCAGCCGCCCTCCACGCGCAGGGCCTCCAGCCCCCACTGCCCTTCCAGCATGCGGCGCAGCGCGTCCATGTTGCCCCGCAGCCTGTCCATCAGCGGACGCTGCACCAGTTCCCGCTTCTCCATCCACGCGCCGAACGCAAGCTGAACGGGCGTGTTCACCGAAAGAAAAGTGTCCGCAATAATCTCCAGCCGCCTGCACGCGGCCTCCGCAAGGGTCCCCTCACCCTGCACGAGCATCCACGCCAGCTTCATCTGCGGCATGGCGAGAATCTTGGAAAGCCCGCTCAGAACGAAGGTCAGCACGTCGGAATCGCCCGCGAGACTGCGCACCGCGTCGGGCGCGGCGTCCAGCGCGTAGTCGCCGAACACCTCGTCGCATATGATGGCAAGGCCGCGTTCCCGCGCCGCGCTGCGCATGAAGTCCATGTCTGCCGCCCGCATGAAGGAACCCGTCGGGTTGTTCGGACCCACCACGACCACGGCCTTCGTGCGCCCGCTCAGAGAGTCCTTGAACGCCTCGCGGTCCAGCCGCCACACGCCGTCGTAAAGCAGCGCGTAGGGCCGCAGGACCACATCGTTGACGTCAGCCAGAAAGCTGAACAGCGGATAGCTCGGCGCGGGCGCGAGCACCTCGTCGCCGGGGTCGCAGAGCAGGCGGAAGATGTAGTTGTAGGCGTCGGAAGTGCTGGCCGTGAGCATCACCCGACGCGGGTCCACCGCCGCGCCGCGCGCCGCGTAGTAACGGCAGACTTCCTCCCGCGCGCTCAATAGGCCCCAAGGGTCCGGCGAGTAGTCCAGCAGGCCCTCGCGGTCGAACGACGACGCGACGCCCAGCCCCGACAGATCGAAGCCGCACTTGAGGGGATTGGACAGCGTGAGGTCGAACACCGGCGCAGGCCCGGCCTTCGCGGCGGCAAGACGCGCGCTGAGCGCGTTCTCCCCGAAGCTCCATGCCGTGCGCCGCGCAAAGCGTGGCATCAGGCTATCGTCAGCCGATTCGACCATGCATCATGGACTAAACGCCGCACGGCATCCATGCAAACCGGATTCGCGCGCGCCGCGCATCCGATCAGAGCGAGATCATCATACCCAGTTCCCACATGCTCGTATCGCCGGAACTCAGGGACGGAACGTCGTCCTCCGAAGCGTTCACCCGCATGCCGTTCATGTGCAGGTAGCGATAGTTCGCGTACGCGCTGATTCCGGTTCCCGGAATCCTCGCGCGCACGCCGAGAATGGCCTGATAACCCGGCAGGGTGCTGCGCTCTGAAAAGCTGACGTGGTCCATGTCCGTGAATTCGAAATCGCCGTCAAAGTCCACCCATCCAAGGCCCGCGCCCACTCCTACGTAAGGCGTGATAATCGGGATGCCCGGAATGTCCACATAGGCGTTGATGAACACATTCGAATTCTTGAGCGTGCCTTTGCCGATGAATGAACCCGCGCCGGAAACCTCGTCCACGCTGTTGCGCAGCATCATTGCTTCGCCCTCCACGCGCAGAATGGTGAGCTTGTAGCCCAGCGCGACGGTGAATGCAGCGCTGCTGTTCATGGCGGCGCGAAAGGATGAGGAACCGGTAAGGTCCTGCGGTTGCGCATACATGGCGGAACCGCGCAAATATAACTCCGCACAAAGCGACTGGGCGCAGCACATGGAGAGAAGGGACACGATGCAGAAGAACCTCTTTTTCATGATATTATGCAATTGGGAGATTTGTGGTCCGAGGGTTCGGGAGTGTCTGGGAACAGAACTCCCTTAGGTATTCGATGAATATCTAAATCATCGCCCGCCGCAATGCGAATCCAGAAGCGAAAAACTTCACGCCCCCTTTCAAGCGCAATGCGTCCACCATGTCGATGCGGTTGGACTTGGGAACTGTTCTCACAGGCGCAGTCCCGGCAGGAACACAAGGGGAAGCGGGCACGCTGGCGATAAAACCATAAGTGAACCAGCCAGCAAGAATCTCGTGACAACTGTCAGAATCTCCGCGCGGATGGTTTCAGATCAAAGAGCGCGCACACTTGAAATCGGATATAATTACCTATCCATAAACTTCAGCATCCTCAGCGCTTCTGTGGCGTTATTGTTTGCCCGGCGCCAAATAGCATCCTCAATAGTCTTCCTGTCTTCTTCATTAATTACGCCCACGCAGAAATACCTACTTAATTTGAGATGCTCAAGACTCCCTTGAATATACTGGCAATCTTCGATCTGCCTCCCACTTTTAACATCAATAGCAACAACACATCAACACCCATGTCGCTTAGTTTGGCCGATATCGATTCACTTCCCTTGGCGAATGACCATGCACCATCCCATTTCGAGAAACCGATGCTATTTGTAATATCATTCTCAAAAGCTGAGATATCAACATAGTTTATGCCATCCAAATGCTTCAAACGCTCAATGAAAGAGGCACGATTCGGATTAACATTCATTATGACCCCAAGAGGCATTATCTTGGATTGATTTTCAAAGATAGTTATACCTGTATATGTAAACTGGATTTGGTTTTCTTCCATCATCACAAAAGCAACACTCTTCACGCCCCTCTCCTTCATGGACTTCATGCCAATCATTGGACCCGTAACTATCAGTCCGCTTATGTTCAGACGAACCGCTGGGTCAGAAGGATTGTCCGTAAGACAACCTGACGTTATGAGCAAAACAACCAAACAGAGTAATTTGGATAGTCTCATAAATATATAGAAGCGATTAGTCCAGATCGACAATGCAAGGCGTTATTATACAAGCATTACAATGGCTTGATAGGCAAGACTATCTTTCCGGTTCTCGTGGACGGCGTCGCAGCGAAGGCGGGGCGGCTCTCCAAGCGTCCGGAAGGCATGTATTTGTCCAGCGGCTTCAAATTGGCCGACTTTGGGCATCCGCTATAGATCACTCGCGGCGCATGGCGGATCATCCCAGCGCACGACGAATTTCCTGAACGTGATCTCACCCTTGCCGGAGGCGATTTCTGTTCCGACTTCCACGCTTGAAAGGAACCATTCGGGCTTCAGTGCACCAACAGAGAGGAGATAGTCGAAATACTCGTTCAGGTTGAGTTCGCCTATGCCCGGCATATCTTCAGGCAGCAGAGCGATGAAGACCCACTTCTGCCCGGGTTCCTCGTGTGCGGGGTCAATGTACACCTCGAATCTGCGCCCGCCGATGACCGCCTGCTGATGCGGCTTGTCGGGAAAGAATTCCGTGCCTGCGCGGTCGAACCAGATCATGAGTTTCGCGCGGATGTTCTGCGGACCGGGAGTAACGCTGTCGGTGAAGGCGATGTCAGTCGTCGTATCGTAAACGCCCGCGACATTCTTTGCCTCGTATTCGTATTCGAGTGTAATCTGCGCCGCTTTTGCCAGTTCGACCGGCATTAGCGGCGTCGTCGAGGCATACCCATCGTACGGCTTCCGTCCCCAGATGATCTCGGGGAAGGTCTTCACAACGCCGCGCGTGGAATCGTCGTTTTCCTCGGAAAAGTCCCAGCGCCATCCGCGGCAGCCCGTCGCCGGATCGCAAAAGATCGTCTCCTTCCAAGGGCCTTGGGCGGCGCCAACGTTCCAAGTGCAATTCTCGACAAGATACTCGCCGTCCAGAATGCGGTCCCAATTGCCGGACTTTTCGATTTGTTCAGCCATCGCCACGCCATTCGCAAGACACATCGCCATCAGGACCACAGGGAACGATCTCGCAGAACGCGGCAGTGTGTTCAGAGCTTTCCGGCACATTTCAACTTCGAGAATACGAACTACCAATCGGCGAACAAGGGAAATCATCCGCGTCACGCGCGCCGCGCCTTCCGAGAGATTCCTGATCGTAATTTTCATTGCATGGCGGAGCGGCCAAACCGCATTCACAAGAAACCGCTTGATGTCCATGCCAAGGGCAACTCCGCTTGACTGAACTTCCTGCCTATTCATGATCAGGAACAGAAAATGAAGAGCAAAACCACAAGACCCCACGCCAGCGCCTTCCTTCTGATGTTGGCGGTGGCCGTGCTTATGGTGCTTGTCTATGTGAACACCGTTCCTCGCACTTCGGACAAAGCGCGAGTCGAATGGTTTTCAAATTGGCCTGCCGGCGCGTCGCCTGCCGAAGTCGGGCTGCGCGTCTCGGAGGAATTTGTTTCGCGCTCTCTTAATTGGGAGGCAGGCGGCACCAATCCGGTTCATTACGCCGATGTCTGCACCGGCTACGGAGCGCTGCAAATCGCCCGCCTGACCGGAGATGTCAATTTGCAGCGTCGCATCATCGCAAAGTTTGAATATCTGCTCACGCCCGAAGGCTCGAACAATATACCGCAGCGTGCCCATGTGGACGACCGCGTGTTCGGCGTGGTTCCTCTTGAAATCTATGCGCAGACGAAGATGAGCGCTTTCTGAGGCTCGGTTTGAGTCTCGCCGATGCGCAATGGGCGCAGACCACGCCTGATGGTATCACGACGGAAGCACGCTACTGGGTGGATGACATGTATATGATTTCTGCGCTGCAAGTTCAGGCGTATCGCGCAACTGGTGACGCGAAATACCTTGATCGGGCTGCGCTGGCGATGACCGCCTATCTTGATAAATTACAACAACCCAACGGCCTGTTCTTCCACACCGACACATCTCCGTGCTACTGGGCGCGCGGCAACGGCTGGTATGCGGCTGGCATGGTCGAAATCCTCGGTGAACTGCCCTTGGACCATCCACACCGCGAGCGCATCATGACTGGCTACCGGAAGATGATGAAAGCGCTGCTGGAATACCAGAGTGAGGATGGTCGCTGGCGGCAGTTGATTGATCAACCGGAGTCATGGCTGGAATCCTCCGGCACGGCGATGTTCACCTATGCCTTGGTTGTGGGCGTAAAACGCGGCTGGCTGGAGCCTGACGTTTACGGTCCGGCGGCGCGCAAGGCATGGCTGGCTATTGTTGCCAATCTTGATGATAGAGCGCGCGTCAAAGACGTGTGCGTCGGGACCGGGGAGGCGTATTATCAGGTCGGAGGCGAACCGGAGGACCAGATCAAATACTATCTGGACCGCCCGCGCGTGACGGGCGACTTGCATGGACAAGCGCCGATTCTCTGGACTGCGGCTGCATTGTTGGCACGTCTTCCATCACAAAACGGGGCGGAACCTCGTGCATCAGACAGGGATTGACCGGCGCGAAACCGCCGCTTGCTCATTCGGCTGATAAATCCGCTCGCGCCCACACAGTGCAAGACTTCAACCGACGCAATTCGCTCAGGACACGATGCCGCCGCTGGACAGGAAGATTCCCCTGAGGTTCATCTCCAGAGCGCGCGGATTCGGGGACACCGCCAGCCCGTCTGCCTTGGAAATGCGGCCCGCCTTGATGAGGCGGTACAAGTCCGCGTTCAAAGACTTTGAGCCTACGCCCGCCCCGGCGTCTATGACTGCGGGAATCTTTTCAAAAGTGCCCTCCTCCAGAGTTTTGCGCCCCAGCGCGTCCACGACGAAAACCTCCACCACCGGCACGCGCCCGCCGCCCTCGATGGCGGGGACAAGGCATTGCGTGATCGTGGCCCTGAGCGTCCCGGCGATCTGCCGCCGCAGCGAGGTGTGCATGTCCGGCGGGAAAAACTCGAACAGGCGCTGCACCGCCTGCTGCGCGTTGGCGCTGTGCAGGGTTCCGAACACGAGGTGTCCGGTCTCCGCCGCGCCGACGGCGGTCTCGAAGGTGTCGCGGTCGCGCATCTCGCCAACGAGTATTATGTCCGGGTCCTGCCGCAGGACGGCCTTCATGCCAAGGGCGAAGCTGGGCGTGTCTATGCCCACCTCCCGCTGGTTGAACAGGCTCTTGTCGTCCGTGTAGTTGAACTCGATGGGGTCCTCCAACGTGACGATGTGGCGGTCGAAGTGATGGTTTATCCAGTCGAGCATCGCGGCCAGCGTGGAACTCTTGCCCGAACCGGTCGGACCGCAGACCAGCACGATTCCGTCCCTCTGGGAGCAGAGCTGCTGGAAAATCTCCGGCTCGTGGTTGAGGTCCGCAAAGCTCGGCGGATGATCCTTCACGTGACGGAACACTACGCCCGGTTTGCCGCGCTGATGGAAAGCGTTCACGCGGAAGCGCCCCACCCCTTCGAGGTTGTAGCTGAAGTCCACCTGCGAATCGTTCTGCCAGTGAACGAAAAACTGGTGCGGGCAGACGGCATCGACGAAAGCGACGATCTCCTCCGCTGTCATGGGGTCCATGTCCACGACCTCAAGCCGTCCGCTGATGCGCAGATGCGCCGGACTGCCGGACTTGACGTGAATGTCGCTCGCGGAATTCTCCACTGCCAGACGAAGCAGCGTGTCGAATACAAGTGGGGGTACGCTCACGTTTGATATTATTGCCGCAGATCACGCGCCGCGCCAGTGAAAATGCTACGACAGGCTGTTCAAGACTGGTAAAAACTACAGGACCATAAAACAAATGCACCCCCAAAAAACAAACATAGGAACCGCAGATAAGCAGGGATAAAAAAGGGATTGGAAAACCAGAACTTTTTCTTCTCCAATAATCTGCGTAAATCCCTGCTTATCTGCGGATAAAATTCTTCTCTTTTTTCTTTGTTATTTCGGCGGACTTTTGAAAAACGCTATAGGTTTTTATTCTGGGAAACTTTTGGCAACTGCTCTAACGGCGAACGGTTCAACACGGGCGAAACCGTGCGCAAACATGTAACAAAGGGCGTTATCCGCGCTTCCAGTGTTGAAAACGGCCCGACAAGCGACTTTAGTGACAGCCCAACTATGAGCACGCAGATCAGCTTCAAGGGAGTATTCACCGCGATTGTCACGCCCATGCGCGACGGCAAGGTGGCGTTTGACGAGCTGGACGCGCTGGTTGAACGCCAGATCGAGGCCGGCATCGACGGTCTTGTTCCGGTTGGAACCACCGGCGAATCCCCCACGCTCGGCTTCGCCGAACACATCGAAGTGGTGCAGCGCGTGGTCAAGGCCGTGCGCGGACGCGTGCCGGTCATCGCCGGAGCTGGGGCGAACGCCACAGATGAAGCCCTGCACCTCACCCGACAGGCCGACGCCGCTGGCGCGGACGCGCTGCTGCACGTCACCCCCTACTACAACAAGCCCTCTCAAGAAGGCCTGTTCCGCCACTTCGCGGCCATCGCTCAAGCCACTGCCAAGCCCGTCATACCCTATTCCATCCCAAGCCGCGCCGTGATCGAGGTGGCCGTCCCCACCCTCGTGCGCCTCGTGGAGAGCTTTTCCAACATCTACACGATCAAGGAATCCGGCGGTCGCGTCTTCCGCGCCTCCCAGATGATCGACGCGCTCGGCGACAGGATAGCGATCCTGAGCGGCGAGGACGAACACACCCTGCCCTACATGTCCGTGGGCGCGCAGGGCGTGATCAGCGTGGCCTCCAACGTCGCGCCCGAAATGGTGTGCGAGATGGTGCATGCGGCGCTGAAGGGCGACTTCGCCACGGCGCAGGCCATGCACCGCAAGCTCTACCCCCTGTTCCGCGACCTTTTCATCGAACCCAGCCCCGCGCCCTGCAAGTACGCGATGACCCGGCGCGGCATCATATCCAGCGACGAAGTGCGTCTGCCCCTCGCGGAACTGTCCGCAGCCGGACGCGCGACGCTCGACGCCACGCTGGCAAAGCTCTTCACCTAGGCCGCCGGAGGCCGAAGCTCCGCGACGCCGGGACAGCCCCCAAAAATTCCGACCACTCTTTCAGCAATGCCCGTAAAGATACTCCTCAACGGCGCCAAGGGGCGCATGGGACAGACAATCTCCAGATTGGCAGCCGAATACGGCGCGGAGATTTCCGCCGCGCTTGATATGGGTGACGATCCCGCCGCCCACATCGACGCTGCGGATCTGGTCATGGACTTCAGCTTCCACAGCGTCACGCCCGCCGTGGCGGAACTGGCGGCGTCAAGAGGAAAGCCCATCGTCATAGGAACCACCGGCCACAGCCCGGAGGAGCGCGCCCGCATCGTGGAATGCTCCAAGACAATCCCGATGATGTTCGCGGGCAACTACTCCGTGGGCGTCAACCTTCTCTATTTCCTTGTCGGAAAAGCGGCGGAAATCCTCGGCCCGGAATACAACGCGGAAGTCGTGGAAATGCACCACAACCTTAAGAAGGACGCCCCAAGCGGCACAGCGGAACGCATCGTGGAAGTCATCCGCGAAGCGCGCAAGCTGGGGCCGGAGTGCGTTACCAACGGGCGCGAGGGCCTAGTCGGCGAACGCCCGGTGAACGAAATCGGCGTGCACGCCCTGCGCGGCGGCGACGTCGTGGGCGAACACA
>JBAZHO010000010.1:0-15197 GCA_041652375.1 Opitutales bacterium
GTGCGTTCTCATCCGCAAGCCCTGAAGGGGCGGCATGACCTCCGCAAGAACATGCCGCCCATACAGGGCTTGCAGAAAACAAAAATGGGATGGGATGCTTCGCCTACCTAGGGTTTGACCTTGCGGTCCGCACCCCGGGCTTTCTCATGCCGCCCCTTTGGGGCTTATGAGCAACCCCTTGCCGACCGGGTTCTCCATGCCGCAGGCACTTCTGAACGCCTACTTCCCCAGCCTATCGGCGACATAGGCGTTCAAACTCCGGCCCTCTCTTGCGGCCTTTATGGCGAGGGCCTTGTGGAGCTTGGGGTCGAGACGGAGCATGAAGCGTCCACTGTATTTCTTGTCGGCGGGCGGGGTTGCTGCCTTGCCCCCGAGGGTTCGAATCCCACCGTCTCGCTCCCATTCCTCCACGATCTCGCAGAGCTGGCGGTAAACGTCGGCCTCGTTGTCGCCGTGGCAGCAGGGACCGATGAGGGGCAACGCGCTGCCCACGTAGCATTTATCCTCGTCGCTCCATTCCACGACCTTCACGACTGCGTTTTTCTTCGTCTTCATTGGCCTGCCTCCTCGATGGATCGCTTGACTTCCTTTTCCTGATAGGGCTTCGCGTCGTCGCCCTGCCCGCCGGAAAGCGTTACCCTGATGCCCTTCGGATGCTGGAAGTTCCGATGGCTGCCCTTGCCACCGCGATCGATGAATCCGGCCTTGGTCAGCATCGAAACAAGCTCCCGTATCTTCTTCGGCATTTTTCTCTAATCCAGAATGGTATCATTGTGATACCACGTCAAGAGGCATTGTCGAAACGCCCCCAAGCGCCAACGGCGCGGCATGAGATAGCCTAGGGTGGAGGTCTTTAGACCGGAACCCTAGGAATAACGTGCGTTTTCACAACCAAGCCCTGAAGGGGCGGCATGCCCTTCGTAAGACCATCCCGCCTCCTCGGCCCGCGTATTTCCAAACGTTCCCTAGCGCAACCAGATTTGACGCGATCTGGGGTTCCCCGAGGACGCGAAATCCAGTGCTTCTTCCTTCAAGACAGCGGTCAGCTCTTCTTCGGTGAACTCGTATCCGTCCGCCTTAGCCATATCGACGAATTGCGCCTTGGTTTCGATACTGTTGTATTTCGCGCGCAGGACTTTGTCCGCGCCGCCTGCGAAGAGCAGTTTTTCAACGTTTTGCTTAGACATACTGGTTAATCTATAAAAAGGCCCTGTCGGTATCTTGACATTCATGCATACAGGGCAGCCAGAGGGCACCTGCAATGGCATGATCTCTGTTCAAGTAGAACAACTGCGCTTAAGCAATCGCCGTGCCAGAGCACTGGAGTCCCGATCCATGCCAAATTACTGCGCGAAGACCCGCTCGGGCAGCTCGATTATATACACGATCAGGATAACAGCGCCAAAGCGAAGCTTCGCAAGCAACGCAATCCCCCCACCGCCCCAGCGCATGGGAGGCTGTCAGACTGCACTCAGGGGCAATAGCGTGAAGCCGGTGACGGATGCACGGACGTCAACGCGATATCCATACCGTCCATAACCGTGCGTGTACGCAAAAAGCCCCGGTTCTTCGTTTCCGAAAAACCGGGGCATAAGCCTGGCGGTAACCTACTCTCGCACCGGATCTAGCCGGCACTACCATCGGCGGTGGAAGGCTTGACGCTCGTGTTCGGGATGGGAACGGGTATTTCCCTTCCCCTATAGCCACCAGATGTCATCCGGCGTTGCGCGTTTGCGCGAGCGTTACCCTTGCCCACCTTGCCGCCTGTGCTTTCGCGCAGTCGCCATATGTGGAAAGTGTTTGCGCTGGCGTGGGGTTGCCACGCCAGCGCAAGTCTATTTCAAAAATCTGTTTCTTCTACAATTGCCAAAGTCTATTTAGCAACTGTAGGTGAATTAAGGGTCTGATTTTGTGACGCAATCTGTTAAAAACAAACCTGAAGAGTAATTAGTACTGGTTAGCTGAACGCATTACTGCGCTTACACACCCAGCCTATCAACGTGGTGGTCTACCACGACTCTTAAGGGAGATCTTATCTTGGGAGTGGCTTGGCGCTTAGATGCTTTCAGCGCTTATCCATTCCGTGCTTAGCTACCCGGCGCTACTGTTGATACAATAACCGGAACACCAGCGGCACGTCATTTTCGGTCCTCTCGTACTAGAAAATGAACCCCACAAATCTCCTGCGCCCGCAGCGGATAGAGGACCAAACTGTCTCACGACGTTTTGAACCCAGCTCGCGTACCACTTTAATCGGCGAACAGCCGAACCCTTGGGACCTTCTCCAGCCCCAGGATGTGATGAGCCGACATCGAGGTGCCAAACCACGCCGTCGCTATGAACGCTTGGGCGTGATCAGCCTGTTATCCCTAGCGTACCTTTTATCCTATAAGCGATACCGATTCCACTTTCGAGTACCGGATCACTTAGGCCTACTTTCGTAACTGCTCGACTTGTGAGTCTCACAGTAAAGCTCCCTTATACCTATATGCTCTAAAGCCTGATTGCCGACCAGGCTGAGGGAACCATCGCAATCCTCCGTTACTTTTTAGGAGGAGACCGCCCCAGTCAAACTGACCTGCTAGCACTGTTCCCGCGCCGGATAACGGCTACGGGTTAGACAACTAATCAACAAAGAGTGGTATTTCACCAATGACTCCATCGGCCCCTGAGGACCAACTTCAAAGTCTCCCACCTATCCTACGCATCGTAGAACAGTTGCCAATACCAGCGTACAGTAAAGGTGCATAGGGTCTTTCCGTCCTGCTGCGGGTACGCGGCATCTTGACCGCGACTACAATTTCACTGAGCGTCTCTCCGAGACAGCGTAGAACTCGTTACATGATTCGTGCAGGTCGGAACTTACCCGACAAGGAATTTCGCTACCTTAGGACCGTTATAGTTACGGCCGACATTCACGGGGGCTTAGAACCCAAGCTTGCACAAGGATTGTTCACCTTTCCGCATTGGTCACATGTCACTCCCTATACGTCGTCTTGCGACTTAGCAGAGAGCTGTGTTTTTGCTAAACAGTCGGTTCTACCACTTTACTGAGACCAACCGAAGTTGGTACCCCTTCTACCGAAGATACAGGGCTAATTTGCCGAGTTCCTTAGAGAGATTTCACTCACGCGCCTTAGAATACTCATCCCGGATACCTGTGTCGGTTTACGGTACGGGCAACTTGCATAGTAATCTCGTAGCTTTTCCTGGAAGCTGCTTCATGGATTCGCCTTCGGCCGTAGCCTCAAGCTCTGGCATATCAAAGCCTTGGTCCACCCCACATCTTCGCACTACGAGTATAGTTACAAGCCGGTCACGGAATATTAACCGTGTGTGCATCGACTACGCCTTACGGCCTCGCCTTAGCTCCCGACTAACCCTGGGAGGACGAGCCTTCCCCAGGAAACCTTATCCTTACGGCGATACGGATTTTAACCGTATTTATCGTTACTCATGCCCGGATTCTCACTTCCAACCGCTCCACGGTCGCTCTCCGCTTCCGCTTCTGTGCTGTTGGAACGCTTTCCTACCACTCTTTCGAGTCCACGGTTTCGGTTGGACACTTAGTCCCGATCATTTTCGGCGCAGACTCACTCGATGGGTCAGCTATTACGCTTTGTTTAAATGATGGCTGCTTCTAAGCCAACATCCCCACTGTCTATGTAAGTCCACATCCTTTTCCACTTAGTGTCCATTAGGGACCTTAACCGGTGGTCTGGGCTGTTTCCCTTTCGACTACGGAGCTTATCCCCCGCAGTCTGACTGCCGTGCTTACCACTGTGGTATTCGGAGTTTGATAAGGTTTGGTAGACTGGTATGTCCCCTAGCCTTTTCAGTGCTCTACCCCCACAATTTATACACGACGCTATACCTCAATATATTTCGGAAAGAACCAGCTATAACGGTGTTTGATTAGTCTTTCGCTCCGATCCTCAGCTCATCCGACATCTTCTCAAGGATGACCGGTTCGGTCCTCCACGCGGTTTTACCCGCGCTTCAACCTGGCCAAGGATAGATCACATCCGCTTCGGGTCTATTGCCTGCGACTGAACGCCCATTTCAGACTCGCTTTCGCTACGCCTCCGAGCCGAAGACTCTTAAGCTTGCCGCAGACAATAACTCCCGGGCCCATTATACAAAAGGTACGCCATCACCCCACAAGGAGGCTCTGACAGCTTGTAGGCTCTAGGTTTCAGGTACTTTTAACTCCCCTAACAGGGGTACTTTTCACCTTTCCCTCACGGTACTAGTTTGCTATCGGTCGATAAGTAGTATTTAGCCTTACGCAGTGGTCTGCGTAGATTCACACGGCGTTTCACGTGTGCCGTGCTACTCAGGATACCTCTAAGGCTTATTCAGATTTCGTTTACGGGGCTATCACCCTCTATGGCCACTCTTTCCAGAGTGTTCTACTATCCTTCAAAGTCCCATATTGAGGTCCTACAACCCCGGTTGGATAAATCCACCCGGTTTGGGCTGGTCCGCTTTCGTTCGCCACTACTGACGGAATCACTTCGTTTTCTTTTCCTCTGCTTACTGAGATGTTTCACTTCAGCAGGTTCGCTCTGCATACCTATGTATTCAGTATGCAGTAACTGGCTATTAAACCAGTTGGGTTTCCCCATTCGGAGATCTCCGGATCAAAGCGTGCTTTCCGCTCCCCGAAGCATATCGCAGCTATGCCACGTCCTTCATCGCCTCTTATCGCCAAGGCATCCACCTAGAGCCCTTAAATGTTTGTTAATTTCGATAAATACGTCACCAGTGAAACAACAAGTGCTTCACTGAGTATCAGACGCTTAATTCACCCACAGAGTTGGTTAGACTCTTAGAATTTACCTCTAATTTTAAAAAACAGGATTATTGAAATAAACTGTCAAAGAACAAAATTGTTCTAGCCTTTTCGCCATGTGCGCGCATCCACTCTGTCCCTGGTGGGCCCAGGTGGACTTGAACCACCGACCCCACGCTTATCAAGCGTGTGCTCTAACCAACTGAGCTATGAGCCCTTAGGTAAAAATGGTGGAGCCGATCGGTCTCGAACCGACGACATCCAGCTTGCAAAGCTGGCGCTCTTCCAACTGAGCTACGGCCCCCTTCGATGCAGAATGTGTACTGGCCCGCTCCGGCCTCGCGTTTGTCGCGGGCAGCCTTGAGCATGCCAGCCTCTTGTACGAATGGGCCTGTGTGTGTGTGCCGGTATCGTGCCTGATTCAGCGCCACTTGTTGCGGTGGTCGCTATTGGCGAAAGACTGTCAAGGAACGTGCTATAAGACGTTCAATGAATGTTATTTTGTACGATTGACGAAAAAATCACCGTTCGATTGAAAACCTCGAAAAGCTTAATTGCTCCTCGATTAATCGACCTTGGTTCCCACCAACTAGGATCGGTAAACCGATCTTCGCTGCGGAACTTCTCCTTAGAAAGGAGGTGATCCAGCCGCAGGTTCCCCTACGGCTACCTTGTTACGACTTCATCCCAATCACCAGCCTTGCCTTAGGGCACTGTCTCCCTTGCGGGTTAACTCATGCACTTCGGGCGAAACCGGCTTTCATGATGTGACGGGCGGTGTGTACAAGCCCCGGGAACGTATTCACGGCGTCGTAGCTGATACGCCATTACTAGCGATTCCGGCTTCATGGAGTCGGGTTGCAGACTCCAATCCGAACTGGGCCAAGCTTTAAGGATTGCCTCCACCTCGCGGTATCGGAACCCATTGTACTTGGCATTGTAGCACGTGTGCAGCCCAGGATGTAAGGGCCATACTGACTTGACGTCATCCCCACCTTCCCACTCTGAAAAGAGTTAGTCTCCATAGAGTCCCCAACTAAATGCTGGCAACTATGGACAGGGGTTGCGCTCGTTGCCGGACTTAACCGAACATCTCACGACACGAGCTGACGACAGCCATGCAGCACCTGTGTAGCAGTCCCGAAGGAAGAGTGCCTTTCAGCACCTGTCCACTACATGTCAAACCCTGGTAAGGTTCTTCGCGTTGCATCGAATTAAGCCACATGCTCCACCGCTTGTGCGGGGCCCCGTCAATTCCTTTGAGTTTTAGCCTTGCGGCCGTAGTCCTCAGGCGGTACATTTATCGCGTTAGCTTGGGCACTGAAGGGGTCGAATCCCCCAATACCTAATGTACAAAGTTTAGGGCGTGGACTACAGGGGTATCTAATCCCTTTTGCTCCCCACGCTTTCGTCCATGAGCGTCAGTACTCGTCCAGGTAGCTGCCTTCGCCGTTGGTGTTCCTCCTGATATCTACGCATTTCACCGCTACACCAGGAATTCCACTACCCTCTCCGAGCCTCTAGCCACGTAGTTTCAAGCGCAGTTCCACGGTTAAGCCGTGGGATTTCACACCTGACACACGTGGCCGCCTGCGGACCCTTTACGCCCAGTAAATCCGAGTAACGCTTGCAGTCTCCGTATTACCGCGGCTGCTGGCACGGAGTTAGCCACTGCTTCCTCTCCAGGTTAATTCAGCTCGGATTACGCATCCGAGGTTTACTCCCTGGTGACAGGGGTTTACAATCCGAGGACCTTCATCCCCCACGCGGCGTCGCACTATCAGGCTTTCGCCCATTGTAAATGATTCGAAACTGCTGCCACCCGTAGGTGTCTGGACCGTATCTCAGTTCCAGTGTGACTGATCATCCTCTCAGACCAGTTACCCGTCTTAGCCTTGGTGGGCCGTTACCCCTCCAACTAGCTGATAGGCCGCGAGCCCCTCATAAAGCGCCTTTACAAGCTTTAGCAGGCAAACCATGTGATTTGCCGCCACATTCGGTATTAATCCACCTTTCGGCGGGCTATCCCCAACTTTACGGTAGGTTGCTCACGTGTTACGCACCCGTTCGCTGCTAAGGTATTGCTACCTTCGCTCAACTTGCATGTCTGAACCACGCCGCCAGCGTTCACTCTGAGCCAGGATCAAACTCTCCGAAAGAATGTTTTTAAAGCATTCAAGCAGAGGTCCTGTTCGTTATGTATTTCAAACGTTGGACTACTGTATTTTATTTAAAGAATTGATCGGCGATCCCTCGCCAATCGCACAAAATAACTTTCAAAGAACACTCTAAATCGCTCAACCGAAACAAGTTCGATGAGCGGGAAAGATTTCGATAAAGGCAGACTTGGTTTTCCTCGTCAACACTTTTCGAAGTTTTCTTCAAAGTGTTGCACGAATCCCATAATCGCCACCGGATGAAAAAACATCCGGCCAAGTGCCTCTTCGCTCCTTGTCCGCCGGGGATCAACTCCCCTGTTGCGAACATGTAAACCCTTTCGGATTCCATCGCATGGACAAGGCTCTTTGCGAAGGAACAGGACCCCCTCCAATAAGGGAGCCGCTTCCGCCGGGAAGGGCCTTGCCCGCCTGCGGCAGCCTCGCTTTCGTGGCCGCCTGCGTCGTGGCACTTGTCTTATCTGTTAAAGAACATTTGCGCCCTTTGGCGCGTTTTGTGAAAGACTTCGGATCAAATCATGTTCCGAAAGTGTTTCAAGCACTAATTTCGTTTTTCTTTCAAGGCTTTCAAAAGCCCTCCAGAAACCTGCGAAACACTCGGGCCAAGCACCAGCCAGTTGCTGATGTAACTGATAATCAACATTTTGAAAAGAACGTCAAGCTTCTTTCCTAACTATTTTCGCAAGGACGTCGTCAACGTCTTCGTGTCTGTCAGAGAACAATTCCGTTACCGGAGAAGTCGCACATACAAACAGCCACGGATATCCGTTCAAGCCTTTTTCCGCCGCAGATGGACATAATGCCGCAAGCAACTGCCACCGCGCCTGTTATGAATGCATTTATTATTCACCCCCCTGCGCCTGCCCCGCCCCGGCGGCCCCGTTTGCCACCCCCAAGGCTCTTCCCCGTCACCTTCAAGCCGCTTGCGCGCAACGCTTTCGTAACGTCGAAGCGGCCCCTCCGGCGCGTCCCCCCTTCAGGACAGAGGCACGGGAAATGATGCGCAAGCCCGCGTCAAGTCGCTGCGACGCAAGCACAAGCCGATGACGGGCTAATCCTTGGGAAGGATGCCGTTCTGTGCGTTCTGACGCATGAGATGGTCCACAAGCACCAGCGCGGCCATTGCTTCCACAATCGGCACGGCGCGCGGCAAAACGCAGGGATCATGGCGGCCCTTCGCCGTAAGCTCCGTCGCATTCCCCTGCGCGTCAACGGTTTGCTGCGCGCGCAAGATTGTGGCCGTAGGCTTGAAGCCGATGCGCATGGTGATTTCTTCGCCGTTGGAAATGCCGCCCTGAATGCCGCCCGAACGATTCGTGGCAGTATGAATCCGCCCCTCCACGCTCACGAAAGCGTCGTTGTGCTCGCTCCCTTTGAGGAATGTGCCCGCGAACCCGCTTCCGAACTCAAAACCCTTCGTCGCGGGGATCGACAGCATCGCCTTGGCCAAGTCCGCCTCCAGACGGTCGAATACAGGCTCTCCAAGGCCTGCAGGGACGCCTTGAAGGTGACAACGTATGACTCCGCCCACGCTGTCGCCTTGGCTGCGCAGCTCCTTGATGCGCTCGATCATGCGCTCCGCCGTCTGCGCATGAGGGCAGCGCACGGCATTTGCCTCCACCTCTTCTATAAGAGGGGCCGTCTCAAGCTCCGGCATGGCGATATCCTGCACGCGCTCCACGTAAGCGCAGATGCGCACGCCAGCCGCTGCGGCGAGAATCTTCCGGGCAATGGCTCCGGCGGCCACGCGGGCGAGAGTCTCGCGCGCGCTGGACCGTCCCCCGCCCTCCACGGCGCGGATGCCGTATTTGGCCGTGTAAGTGTAGTCAGCGTGCGAAGGACGGAACACGTCTCGCACATTGTCATAGGCCGCGGGCCTCTGGTCGGTGTTGCGCACCATCATGGCGATGGGCGTGCCCAAGGTCATGCCGTTGTACACGCCGGAAAGGATCTCGACCGCGTCCGCCTCCTTGCGCGGGGTCACGATGTCGCTCTGCCCCGGTTTGCGCCGGTCCAGTTCCACCTGAATATCCTCGACGCAAAGCGGCAGCCGCGCGGGACAGCCATCCACGACCAGGCCCACGGATGCGCCGTGGCTCTCGCCCCATGTTGAAACGCGAAAAAGGATTCCGAATGTGCTGCCCATCGTGCCAAGGATACTTGCCTATCGCCCGGCCAAAGGCAAGGCAGACAATCCGCCCTCACGTCACGCGCACACATTGCACATAATTCCGATTGACCGATGTCACGCCGTGCTTTGAGAATCGCCATTGCTCACGGTCCATGCCGCCCTTTATCGCGCGCAAAAGGGCCGGTTCCTTGCGGAACCGGCCCTTCGAATCACTAATGTTCAGGTACGGAAAGAGGCAGTCCTAGAGGACCACGTCACCCTCTTCACCGGTGCGGATGCGGATGGCGTCCTCGATCGGCAGGACGAAAATCTTGCCGTCGCCGATCTTGCCGGTCTTCGCGGCCTCGGCGATTGTGGAGCATGCCTTGGCGACGATGTCGTCACGCACGGCCACGTCGATCTTCACCTTGGGCAGAAAGTCCACAGTGTATTCGCTGCCGCGGTAGATCTCCGTATGACCCTTCTGGCGACCGAAGCCCTTGACCTCGGTAACGGTCATACCTTCCACGCCGATTTCAGAAAGCGCCTCCTTAACCTCTTCAAGTTTGAAGGGCTTGATGATCGCAATGATCATTTTCATAGTATGTATCTCCTGTTAAGTAAGCGGGTTATTTGGCGTGTTCGGACTCTGACATGAAGTCAGGATAGGACTCTGCACCGTGCTCGGAAATATCAAGGCCGATGGCCTCATACTCCTCGCTCACGCGCAGACCGACAGTGACCTTGAGGATGGCGAACATGATCAGGGCGCACACCATCACGAAGCCGAACACTGCGGCAACGCCAAGGGCCTGCACTCCGAGCTGGTGGAAACCACCGCCCATGAACAGACCGTCGGTGATGGCGGTGTCGTCGCCCCAGTAGATGATGTCGATGGCGCGCTGGCCGAAGAGGCCGACTGCGAGCGTGCCCCAAGCGCCGTTGATGCCGTGGACGCTGATCGCGCCCACCGGATCGTCGATCTTGAGCTTGTGCTCGAACACGAGACAGGAAATGACCACCAGAATACCGGCGACAAAGCCGATCACGACGGCGGAACCGGTCGAGACGGAGGCGCAAGGCGCGGTGATGGCGACCAGACCGGCGAGCGTGCCGTTCAGGGTCATGGAAAGGTCGGGCTTCTTGAACTTGATCCAAGTGGTGAACATTGCGCCGATGGCGCCGCAGGCGGCGGCGAGGGTCGTCGTCACGGCGATGTGCGCGATGCCGTCAACAGCAGCCAGCGTGGAGCCGGGGTTGAACCCGTACCAGCCGAACCACAGGATGAATACGCCCAGAGCTGCCAGCGGCATGTTGTGGCCGGGGATGACGTTCACGCGACCATCCTTGCCGTATTTGCCCTTGCGCGGGCCGATCAGTATGCAACCCGCCAAGGCCGCCCATGCGCCCACGGAGTGAACGACGGTGGAACCGGCGAAGTCGCGCATGTTCATGCTGCCCAGCCAGCCGCCGCCCCATATCCAGTGACCCGTGGTCGGGTAAAGAAGAGCGGAAATGAGCAGCGAGTAGAAGCAGTATGCCGCGAAGTGCGTGCGTTCGGCCATTGCGCCGGAAACGATCGTGGCCGCGGTGGCGGCGAAGACGACCTGAAAGAGCCAGCTTGCGCTGCTGGCCATATCCTGTCCGTCGGTGGCGGAACCCAGCAGAAGCAGGTTCTTGTCCCATCCGAGGAAGGAACCGCCGTTACCGCCGTACATGAGGGCGTAACCGATTGCCCAGAACGCCACAGCACCGATGCTGAAGTCCATCAGATTCTTCATCATGATGTTGGACGCGTTCTTGGCGCGGGTCAGACCGGTCTCGACCATTGCGAAACCAGCCTGCATGAAAAAGACAAGGAAGCCCGTAAGAAGCAGCCACATAATGTCCGCAGTTCCCTGCGGCAGATATGATACAGCTTCCTCGGCGTCCTGCGCGTGAGCGGGAGCGGCCAGGCCTACGGCCAGCGCGGCAGCCAGCAACCAAGCTGTGCGACCGCTTACAAGGCATTTTCTCAGAGCCTTCATAGTAGTGTTAGTTATTCTTTGACTGTCAGTAACAAGGATGAACCGGCTGCATCTGGCGGCTCGCGCGGATGGACGGACCAGCCGGGCGCACACAACCATGACAGCAACAAGGCCCTCTCTAGCTTCCGCCGTACCAGAAAGGCATCCCACCATCATTCACGTCATTTTTTTGCAGGCCGCGATTGCGCGCAAATTTGTTCAAATTCACAGTTTCGTAATCTTGACAACTAATATCCTACAAATACAGTAGTGTTTAATGAGGCTCACCAAGAAGGCCGAATACGGACTGCGTGCCATAATTAACCTAGGCATCGCACAGGAACTGGGCCGCAGCCGCGTCTCCGTCGCAGATCTGGCGACGGCGGACAACCTGCCCATGAAATTCCTTGAGCAGATACTGATACTGCTGCGCGACGCGGACTACGTGGACACCCAGCGCGGGAAAAACGGCGGCTACTTTCTCAACAAGGACCCCAAGACCGTAAAGATGGGCGACCTTGTGCGCCTTCTGGACGGCCCGCTGGCCCCGATCGCCTGCGCCAGCCAGAGCGCCTACGAACCCTGCTCCTGCGCGGACGAGGACCACTGCGGCCTGCGAATGCTGATGATCGACGTGCGCAACGCCATATCCGGCATACTGGACCGTTACACTCTGGCGGACGTCGTGGAAGTCACCCTTCGCAAGATACGCCGCAACGGAGTGGAACACTATTTCATGAGGGCGAAGACGGGAGCGTCCGCCGGAAACACCCCGACCGAAAGACGCACCAACACCGACGAGGGCTTCCTTGCGGAGATGATGCAGGAAAAGTAACCCCGCCCTGCACCGGAGCCGCCTTTTGCCCCTCAAATGGGCGATATTATACGCCCCGCACAAAATCGAACATAACCAAAGCGCGCCGTCGTACATCTGCACAAGCCAGACCCGGCGCATCAGGCAAAGACAAAACCGACATGACCGAAACCAAGATCAAAAGATTAACCAAGGCCGCCGCTCTGGCCGCCGCCATGCTGACACTGGCCATGCCCGCCAACGCGCTGGGAGCACAAAGCAACGACACCGAACTGAGCGAACTCAGAGCGCAGATAGCCATGCTCCAGCAAAGACTCGAAGCACTGGAAGCGCGGGAAAAGCAGGCGCAGGCAGCCCCGCAGCCCGTCGCCGCAACTGCGCCCGCAGCGCCCGCCCCGGCCCCGGACAGCGTCACGGTCAAGCTCGGGACCAAGGGGCTTGTGTTTGCCACGCAGGACAAGCAGTACAGCTTCAGCATCAACACACGGGTGCAGGCAGACGCGCACTTCTTCCCCGACAACGCCGACGGAACCGACGAAGTGTTTCTGCGCCGGGCCATCGTCAGCTTTCGCGGACAGGCCGGGATCATGAAGTGGCGCGTATCGCCCAACTTCGCCAGCAGCGTGAACATGGAAGACGCTTGGATCGAACTGGACTTCAGCGACGCGCTGCACCTCACAACGGGCAAGCTGTTAAGCGTCGAAGGTCTGGAAAACTTCCAGTCCAACGCGAAACTCCTGTTCATGGAACGCGGCCTGCCGAACAACATGACGCCCGGACGCGAAATCGGCGTCAAACTGGACGGCAAACTAGGCAGCAGCATCTACTACGGCCTGTCCGTCACCGACGGAGCGCTGGACGGAAACAGCGCCAACAACAACGTCAACCTGAGCGACGAAATGCTCCTCAGCGGCCTTGTCAAGATCAGCCCCTTCGCGGCGGACAAGAACTCCCCGCTGGCCGGCCTGACCTTCGGCGTCTCCGGCAGCGTCGGCTCCGAAAACACCAGCCTCGACGGCAGCACGGACCGCTCCATGAAATACAAGACCTCCGGGCGCAACACCTTCCTGTCCGTGCAGACGGGCACGCTCCTGAACGGAACCCGCTACCGCCTCAACCCGCAGGCCACCTGGTACTACGGCTCCATCGGCGTGCTTTCGGAATACATCCTTTCCAGCTACGAGATGAGCCGCGGCGGCGTGGCGCAGACCGTGGACAACAACGGCTGGACCGTGCAGGCCAGCTACGTGCTCACGGGCGAAGCCAACACCTTCGCAGGCGTCAAGCCCGCGCATCCCTTCTCGCTGGGCGAGAGCGGCTGGGGCGCGTTTGAAGTGGGCATGCGCTACAACGTGTTCACTGCGGACAAGGCGATGTTCGAAGGCGGCTCCGCCACCATTCTGGCCGGTTCCGGCTCCGTGCAGAAGGCAAGCGCCATCGGAGCCTCGCTCAAATGGCACATGACGGACAACCTGCTCTGGGCCTTGAACTACGAAGTGACGGACTTCAGCGGCCTGGGCGCGGACAAAGACAGCGAACAAGCCCTCATGACCCGCCTGCAGATCGACTTCTAAATAGATAACCCGGCTCTGGAGGCCCGTTCACTGACGGGCTTCCGGGGCCATTTTTTTCAAACCCATAAAATAGCGCAAAATCATGAAATATCCCAAGACGCTTGGCGCGATAATCATAGCGCTGACTGCCACGCTTCCTGCCTGCTCCAAGAGCGACAAACCGACCACTCAGGATGCCGAACAAGTGCTCCTGAACGTGTCCTACGACCCCACAAGGGAATTTTACGCGGATTACGACCTCTGGTTCATCGAGAAAGTGCTGACCGAAGGCAATGAACGCATCGACATCAAGCAGTCCCACGGCGGCTCCGGCAAACAGGCGCGGGCCGTGATAGACGGACTGGATGCGGACGTGGTGACGCTGGCTCTGTCCCCGGACATCGACGCAATCGCCAGCCGCTCGGGCAAAATCCCGGCAGACTGGCAGAAAAGCCTTCCCAACAATAGCTGCCCCTACACGTCCACGATCGTTTTCCTCGTGCGCAAGGGCAACCCGAAGGGAATCGTCAACTGGGGAGACCTCGCCCGCGAAGGCGTTCAGGTCATAACGCCCAACCCCAAGACCAGCGGCGGCGCGCGCTGGAACTACCTAGCCGCATGGGCATGGGCCGACGAAGAATATCAGGGGGACGAAGTGAAAATCCGCGACTACATGTCGAAGATGTTCCGCAACGTGCCCGTGCTGGACAGCGGGGCGCGCGGCTCCACGACCACCTTCGTGCAGCGCGGCATAGGCGACGTGCTCCTCGCGTGGGAGAACGAGGCCTTTCTGGCCGTCAACGAGTTCGGACCTGAAAAGTTCGACATAGTCGTGCCGCCGTTGAGCATCAAGGCGGAACCGCCGGTCGCGGTCGTGGTCGGCAACGCCACTCCGAAAGGCCATCTGGCACTGGCCAAGAAGTATCTTGAGAACCTTTACAGCCCGTATGCGCAGGCCCTCGCGGCCCGGCATTACTACCGGCCCTTCCACCCGGAAATGGCCGACGCCAAGGACATGGCCCGCTTCCCGAAGATCCGCATGGTGACAATCGACGACAAGTTCGGCGGCTGGACCAAAACGCAGGAACTGCACTTCAAGGACGGCGGCATCTTCGACCAGATAATCACCTCCGGGATGGATAAGTAGAAAAAGGCTTCACGACGGCGGGGGATCTTGCAAGACCCCCGCCGCTGCGTTTTCAGTCATACCCACGCTCCCGCTCGCAGATGCCCAGCAACAGATCCCACAAAGTTCTGCCCGGATTCGGCCTGACCCTCGGTTACACGATCCTCTACCTGAGCCTGATCGTGCTGCTGCCCCTTGCCGCCGCCTTCATAGAGACGGCGGGCATGGGGCTTTCCGGCTTCTGGGACGCCGTCACCCGGCCCCGCGTGCTGGCCGCGCTGCGCCTTAGCTTCGGGCTATCGCTGGGGGCTGCAGCCATCAACAGCGTGGCGGGCCTGCTCGTCGCGTGGGTGCTCTCGCGCTACGACTTTCCGGGCCGCAAGATAGTCGATGCCGCCATAGACCTGCCCTTCGCGCTGCCGACGGCGGTGGCGGGCATAGCCCTGACGGCGGTTTACGCGCCCAACGGCTGGTTGGGCGCGCCGCTGGTGCACATCGGCATCAAGGTGGCCTTCGCGCCGCTGGGCATAATGATAGCCATGATGTTCGTGGGCCTGCCCTTCGCCGTGCGCACCGTGCAACCCGTGCTGGAAAACCTCGACAAGGAACTTGAGGA
>JBAZHO010000011.1:0-647 GCA_041652375.1 Opitutales bacterium
TGCTGGCGCACGTCCATCGTGGGCGTGGTTTCGTCGCCGCGCGGGGCGGCGTCTCTGTAGTCGTCCAGAGCGAATATGTCCACGTAGTCGTCGCCCGGGTAGCCGTAGAGGTAGTCTTTGTCGAAGGTGGCCAGTTCGATCTTGGAGCGGTCGGGCGAGAAGGCGTAGATGAGGTTGTGCACGCCTTTGACGTCGCGCAGATATTCTTCGGTGAAGCGCCACAGGGCGATGAAGTCCTTTTCGTCCGCGTTTCCTTTGCCCCACCAGAACCAGTCGCCGTTGTGCTCGTGATAGGGGCGGAAGATGACGGGCATGGGCCAGAGTTCCTTGAAGAAGGCCGCGAAGCTGTCGAGCGTCTTTTTGTAGCTTTCGTTGTTCTCGCCGCCGGGCAGCAGGGTGGCTAGGGCGGGTGTGAGGTCCCATGCGTTGGCTTTTGTCACGGGGTTACTCTGATGCCAGCAGAAGGTGATGATGCCGCCGCGTTCATAGGTTTCGCGGGCGTATTGGAGCATGTTGGCTCTGCTCGGGCGCACGAAGTGTATGGTCGGGTCCGGTTCGCGCGGTTCCACGATGCCGATGTCCCAGCCATAGACGGCGGGAAAGTCTCCGCAGACGTCCTTGATGTCGGAGCGTTGCGGGTCGCCGAT
>JBAZHO010000011.1:657-14746 GCA_041652375.1 Opitutales bacterium
TAGGCGAGGCTGTCCTGATGACCGAATAGGACGTGGTCGCTCCCGACCTTGAAGAGGTTGTGATAGAGCGCCACGGTTTCCGTCGTCGCCGCCGCATCGTTGAGGCTTGGCAACTTGTCGGCGGCTTGTGTTGATAGGGCCATAAGGGAAATTGCGGAAAGAAGGGTGAACAGCCTCATTTTTAATGGATGGGTTATGCAAGGAGCTTACTGCCTTTACAGGAGAAATAGCTTATGGTGCGTATTCCAACAAGCAGGGAATAATTGTTCGGAATGGATTGTTCCGCAGGCATCGTGTGCGGGTCGCGCTCTTTCGCGCATCGTGCCCACGCCTTCCGGCGCAGGGATTTGCGGCTCGCAAAGGGCGGGGCAGTCTGTACGGTCGCTTGCATCGAACATATGAATGTCGCGGGTAGATTTTTTTCGGTTTTGGGGATTGTCTGTTCCCTTGGGATTGGCTTGGGGGGCTGCGGCCCTGCGCCCAGCAGCGACGCGGAGCGCGGGGCAGGCGCTTGGATAGTCCCGCCCGACGGGCCGTCCTGCGTTTATCTGCCTCTGCGGCCTGAGCCGGAGGAGCGCGAGGCCGCGATGGAGCTTTCGCGCGTTCTGACCGCGATGTCCGGCAGGCCCTGCGTGGTCCTCAAGGAGCCTTTCGCCGGGGGAGGGCCGGGAATTTACGTGGGCGACACCTTGATGGCGCGGCGCGTTCTGCCGGATCTGGTCCGGTCTCCCTCGCCGGAGGAAGCGGCTGTCTTTCGCGCTCCTTTCGATCCGCGTCCGCCGCGCTCCTTCGCTCCGCTGCCGCCGGAGCGTTGGGACGACGTCGCATGGGTCGTTTCGGGGGGGCGCATCGTGATCGCCGGCGGCGACGCCGGGGCCACGAAGCTGGCCGTGTATCGTTTTCTTCAGAAGGAATGCGGTGTTCGCTGGTGGGTTCCGGGCGTGCTGGGCGAGGATGTTCCGCAGGTCGAGGCCATGCTGGCGCCGGAGGGCAGGACCGTTGAAAAGCCGTCGTTCGTCTCGCGCGCCATGTCCGGCCTGCGCGGCGCAGATGGGCTCAGGTGGTTAAGTCACAATCTTTTGCGCTCGCACGTCAGCATGAACCACAGCCTGCCGGGAATTCTGGACGCGAGCGTCGCGCGGACGCATCCGGGCTGGTTCCCGAGCTTCGACGGCAAGCCCTTCGATGCCGACCGCTGGAACGGCCCGATTCCGCATCCCGTGTTCACGAACGCCGAAGTGGCGGACTACGTGGCGTCGAAGGCGATCGAGTATTTCGACGCGCATCCGGACGCGTCCAGTTTTTCGATAAGCCCCGGAGACACGAGTCTGTTCGGCGACCTCGACGCCTACGCGGGGCTTGTCGATCCGCAGGCCTCCTTCCGTGGCCGTGCGGATTTGTCCAACGCCGTGTTCACTTTCGACAACGCCGTGGCGGGGAAGGTGGCGGAGTGGTATCCGGGGCGCTTCCTCGGCGCTCTGGCCTACTCGTTATACGAGAACGTGCCGGACTTTCCCGTGGCCCCGAATATCATACCCTTCCTGACGGCGGACCGTTCGCAATGGTACGACCCGCAGTTTCGCAAAGAGGATCTGGCGCTCGCTCGCAAATGGGCGGCGGCGGGTCCGAAGCTGATCGGAACTTGGGATTACTACTACGGTTATCCTTACCTTGTTCCGCGAGTGATGATGGACGAGGTCTGCGAGAGCATTCCGGCCCTGCGCGACTCTGGCGTGAGCGTCTTTTACTGCGAGCTGTATCCGATATGGGGCTTCGACGCGCCCAAGGCATGGATGGCCGCCCAGTTGCTGTGGGACAGCGGACGGAGCGAGCAGGATCTGAAGCGCGAGTTCTTCGACGGCTATTTCGGCCCTGCATTCGCGCATATGCGGAGCTTTTTCGAACGCTGCGACTCCGTCTGGATGGCGCAGCCGGGGCAGGCGCGCTGGATAAAATATTACGGCGACGCGGATCAGGCCATGCTGTTCCCGCCCGACGATGTGGCGGCGCTTCGCTCCATGATCGACGAGGCCATGTCGATGGACCTGCCCGGGAAATACCGTGCAAGGGTCGAGCTGGTATCGGATGCCTTCCGTTACACCGAGCGCATTTGCCGGGCCTGGCCCGCGCTGCAACGCGTCGCCCGCTGGACGCCCGCGCAGCCGCCGCAGGAACTGGAAGACGCCATTCCGGGCTATCTCGCCGCCCGCGCGGACATGGCTTCCCTCAACGTGACGTGCGCAGGCGGGGACGGTCTAAACAAACTCCGCAGGTCCCTCGGCTATCTGGAGGACGACGATCCGCTCGCGGGCCGTCTGGCGCTTCTGCGCTCTTCGCTGGACGCCGCTGGCCGCGCCGCCGTCGCGGATCTTGCGCCGGATTACGCCGAACTGATAACGCACCGCGCCGTCCCCTTGATCCGGACCCCCTTTGCGAAGGGTTTGGACGACTGGCAGGTCACGCACTGGCCCAATCCTGAGCTTGATTACACGCTCGTGGGCGAAGGACCGAAGCGGGCGCTGCGCGTGGCCGGAGCTAACATTTTCTGCGTCCAGACCGTTTACCGGGTGAGGCCGGGCATCGCTTACGTGGCCTCGATCGGGGCCGATGGAAGGGTGTCTGCCTCGTCCACCGTGCGGCTGCTGCTTGAGTTTCTGGACGATAATGCCAAGGTTCTGGCCTTTCACGCAGACCGCCTCCCATGCGGCGAGCTTGAAAATGCCCTGCTTGCCTCGGCAGGGACAGCTCCTCTCGGAGCCTCTTACGTGCGCCTGACCATCATCACAAGTTTCCAGTCAAGGGATGACGTGATCTCTTTCCACGTATTGTGATCGTGCCCCGCCTCGGCGCAACCGTTACGCAGTCTGACCAATGCCATGACCATCAGATATTTAAGAGACGCCGCAAGGATATGCTCCAGCTTCGGGCCGGGATGGGCCATGCGGCGCGCATGGGTGGGCCTGCGCGAGGGCGGCGGAATCTCGCGTCTGCTCTCGCCCTGCGGACAGTGGCGGGCAGAGCCTTTGCGCAAGCGTCTTTCAAAGGGATTTTCAGAGGCTCCGGGCGAGTTCTTCGGGCGCTGGAAACGCTCCGGCCCAAGGGCTTTCGCGGCTCCGGGGCCTGAAGGCTTTGAAGCCCTGCGCGCGCGGTATCTTTCGCTTCTGCGCGAGCATTGCGGGCCGGACGCGGCGGCGGGCATCGTCGCGGACGCGGAGCGCATCATCGCGGGGGAATATCCCTTCTTTTCGTGTCGTCGCGTCGCGCTGGGATGGCCGCCCGACTGGCATCCCGGCCCGTGGGCCGCATTCGCGCGGGCGCACTGGTCGCGCGTGCCTTCGTTTTCCGGCGAAGATGACATCAAGGACTGCTGGGAGCCGGGTCGCTTCGCGGCGGCATACGCGTTTGTGCGCGCGTACTTCGCCAGCGGGGACGAGCGCTTTGCCGAGGCGTTCTGGACGATGCTGGAAAGCTGGCGCGCGGCCAATCCCCCGAACACCGGCCCGCACTGGCGCTGCGGTCAGGAAATATCCCTGCGCGTCATGGCGTGGGTGTTCGCGCTGAACGCGTTCAGGGATTCTCCGTCAACGACTCCGGCAAGGCTGGCCATGATGGTCGGCATGCTGGACGAACAGGCCCGCAGGATCGCGGCTACGACGGATTACGCCCGTCTTCAGGACAACAACCACAGCATTTCCGAGGGCATGGGCCTGTGGTGCGCAGGTCTGGCTTTCCCGGAACTGAAAAAGGCCGCCGTTTACCGCGAAAAAGGCCGCCTGCTGCTTGAAGGGGAGGCCGCCCGCCTGATCGCCGACGACGGCTCGTTCAGCCAGATGAGCAGCAACTACCACCGCCTGATGCTGCACGATTACATTTTCGCAATAAGAATGGGGGCATCCTGCGGGGAAGAACTGTCAAAGGAGACTCTTGCCCGGGTGGAGAAGGCGGCTGCGTTCCTCTGCGGGACGATGGACGGGCGCAGCGGGTTCGCTCCGAACAGCGGAGGCAACGACGGCGCTTTGGTCCTTCCGCTTGACCTCTGCGATTACAGTGACATGAGGCCGGTCTGCGCCGCCGCGCACGCCTTGTTCCGCAGGGAGCGTCTTTTCGGCGACGGGCCGTGGACAGAGGACCTTTTCTTCCTTTTCGGGCCCGAATCCGTGGACTGGCCCGCAGTCGGCGCGGCGAGGTCGGACCTGTCCGCCGGACGGGGGGGATACTACACTTTGCGGGGGCGCGAAACGTGGGCCATGCTTCGCTGCGGGGCATATAGAACCCGCCCGCGCCACGCCGACTGTCTGCATCTTGATATCTGGTGGCGGGGGCTGAACATAGCGGCGGACCCCGGCAGCTTCCGGTATTTCGCCCCGGCTCCGTGGAACGACGGGCTGAAGCACACCTGCGTGCACAACACCGTGACGGTCGATGGGCTGGATCAGCTCGTGCAGGGGCCTCGGTTCATGTGGCTGGAATGGCACGATGCCCGCGTCCTCAAGGAGGAATCCGGCCCGGGATGGCGCAGAATCGAGGCGGAACACGACGGCTACCTGAGGCTTGCCGATCCCGTGCGGCACAGGCGCTCGGTCACGCTGGAGGGGGAGGACTGCTGGATCGTCGTTGACGAGCTTCTGGGCGAGGGCGAACACGACTTGCTTCTGCACTGGCTGCTGCCGGACTTTCCATACAGGCTGAAGCCCGACGGCAGGCTGCTTCTGCAATGCGAAGAGGGCGACGTAAGCCTCGGCATAGACGTCTGCGGTCCCGATGTGAGGCAGCCGCAGATCTCGGTGCTCAGGGCGGACGAGAAGAGCTGTCAGGGCTGGATTTCCCGTCGCTATGGCGAGAAGACGCCCGCGCTTTCGCTGAGCGCGAACTGCCGTTGCAGGCTGCCTGCGACATTCACCAGCACGTTCAGTTTCGCCGTCCGGGAAGGCGTCCGCTGAGGGGCTGAATGCGCCGGGCGCATCAGTTCGGGGTTGTCTTTGTCTTTACCGTCGGTCTAATTGGCGCATAAAGTTCACTTCGCCGTATATCGGGATTCATTTCTGAATTATTCACAATGACAATAAGCGTTTTCGGACTCGGCTATGTTGGCGTGGTAACTGCCGCATGTTTCGCCAGACTTGGGTACAACATCATCGGTGTCGATGTTTCAGACACAAAGGTATCTCTCATCAACGAGGGCAGTACCCCCATCGTCGAAGAGGATACCCCGGAGATGATCCGCGAGGCCGTCCTGCAGGGTCGCCTTAGGGCCACGATGGACTCCTTTCAGGCCGTCGAAGAGGCCGACGTTCTCTTTGTCTGCGTCGGCACGCCTTCAAACCCCAACGGTTCGCTGGACAACCAGTACGTGTCCAAGGTGACAGAGCAGATCGGGCAGGCGCTCAGGAGCCGCGCGCGGCCCTGCACAGTGGTTTTCCGCAGCACCATGCTGCCCGGAACCATGCGCAACCTTATCCTGCCCCTTCTTGAAAAACATGCCGGACGCCCCGCCGGGGAGGGTTACGAAGTGCTCTTCCATCCCGAATTTCTTCGGGAGAGCAGCGCTGTGTGGGACTTTTTCAACCCGCCGAAGATCGTCGTGGGCGAGTTGCGCGAGGCTTCGTCCGCCACGCTTCTCGGCCTGTATCCGCAGAGCATCGAGGCCCCCCGCATCGTGTGCCCCATCGAGGTGGCCGAGATGGTCAAATACTGCGACAACATGTTCCACGCCGTGAAGGTGACTTTCGCCAACGAAGTGGGCATCTTCTGCCGGTCCCAAGGCATAAACAGTCAGGAGGTGATGAATATCTTCTGTCAGGACCGCAAGCTGAACATCTCCGACAAGTATCTCAAACCCGGCTTCGCCTTCGGCGGCTCCTGCCTGCCCAAGGATCTGCGCGCCTTCCTGTATGCTTCGCGCGCCATGGAGCTGCGCACCCCCTTTATCGCGGGAATACTGGAGAGCAACGACGAGCAGATAAGTCGCGTGTTCAACCACCTGCTGCGCTTGCATACGCGCAACGTGGGCTTCTACGGCCTGTCCTTCAAGCCCGGCACAGACGACCTGCGCGAAAGCCCGCTGGTCACGCTGGCCGAGCATCTCCTTGGCAAGGGCATCACGCTGCGCATCTACGACGACAAGGTGCGCATGTCCCAGCTTATCGGCGGCAACAGGGCCTATATCAACGAACGCCTGCCGCATCTGGCCAATCAACTGGTGGACACGGTGGAAGATCTGGAAAGTTGCGACGTGGTGATTCTGGGGCATCCGATGGATGAGAAATCCGTGCGCGAACGCTTTCTGGACAAGGGCACGAAAGTCGTGGACCTAAACCCGCGCAAACTGCCCATTCGACACGCGGCCTATCACAACATCGCCTCCTAGTTTTCATGCATATCCTATACCTCCACCAGTATTTCCAGACGCCCAGCAAGGGCGTCGTCGGGGTCGCCGGAACCCGGTCCTACGAGTTCGCCAAACGCTTCGTGGAAGCAGGGCATCGGGTGTCCATGCTCACCACCTGCACAAATCCTCCGGCGGATGCCCCGAATAGTTGGTATGAGACAAACGAGGACGGCATCGAGGTCCACTGGCTGCCCTTGCCCTACGAGAACCAGATGGGGGCTATTGCTCGCGTCAAGGCGTTCTTGCGCTTTGCATTCGCATCCAGCAGGAAGGCGCATTCGATCAAGGCGGACGTGATATACGCCACTAGCTCGCCGCTCACAATCGCGTTGCCCGCCATGTACGCTTCCAAGCGCAATAATATCCCCTTTGTCTTCGAGGTGCGCGATCTCTGGCCGGAAGCTCCAAGGCAAATGGGTGTTCTGACAAATCCCATCCTGTTCCGTATGGCCAAGTGGCTTGAGCTTACAGCCTATCGCCGTGCGGCCCATGTGGTTGCCCTGTCTCCGGGGCAGAAGGCGGGCATCGTGGCGGACGGAATACCGGAACAGAAGGTCTCGATGATTCCGAACTCTAGCGACTTGGACCTCTTTCACCCCGGACGCAACGGCGATCATCACCGCGAGCGGCTCGGGTTGGGAAGCCGTTTTGTGTTGATTTACTTCGGCACGATGGGGCAGGCCAACGGTCTGTCTTTCGTCGTGGAGACTGCCAGAGTGCTCATGGAACGTGGCGAAAAGGATATTGTTTTCGTGCTGCACGGTACAGGCAAGACGCGCAAGTCGCTTGAGGAACTGGCTGCGAAATACAAGCTGGACAATCTTGTCTTTTCCGCCCCTTTGGCCAACAAGACCGACATTGCAGACATGGCCGCGATGGCCGACGTGTGCATGACGATCTACAAGAACGTTCCCATACTTTACACCTGCTCGCCGAACAAGATGTTCGACGCCTTCGCGGCGGGCAAACCGGTGCTCACGAACATGCCCGGCTGGCTTCAGAGCCTTGTGGAGGATAACAAATGCGGCGTCTTCGTCGAGCCGGACAATGTGCAGATGTTTGCCGACAAGGCCGTAGCCTTGAAAAACGACAGGGCTGCTCTGGTCGCTATGGGCGAGAACTCTCGCCTGCTGGCAGAAAGACGGTTCGCGCGGGACAATCTGGCTGTAGAGCTTCAGACTGTTCTGGAAGAGGCCTGCGAAAAGCGGACTTGACGGGCGCTTGTGTTGCACTTGGCAATCGGAATTGACCGCAAGCCGCTTTTGATCCAAGAGACTCACATTTCATACAGGAATCGCTATACAAGGCATGAACGACAAACTTCTGTATCTGCGCTCGCTGTCGTATTTCAGCCCTCTGCAACTGGCGCAGATGGCGTTGTTCCGCCTTCGCAAGCCCCGTCCTTCGTCTGAGAATCTGCCGCGCGCGCGGAAGATTTCCGGCCTTTGGGCGCGCGAGCCGGATGCGGGGGAAATGTATCTGGGCGCGGAGCGGCGCTGGCGTTTCCTGAACCGCGAGGAAGTCGTCCCCGCCGGGCAGCCGTGGGTGCTGAAGCAGGTTCCGATCCTCTGGAACTTCAACCTGAACTACTTCGACTTTCTGTTTCAGCCGGACTTGGACGAAGCTGCGGCGATCGGCCTGATCGACGACTGGGCGCGCGACAATCCGCCTTTCGGCGGCCCGGCGTGGCGGCCCTATCCGCTTTCGCTGCGCATTGTGAACTGGATCCGCTACGCGTGGAGCGGGCACGAATTGTCCGAAGCGGCCTTGCGGAGCCTCGCCTTGCAGGTGCGCTATCAGAATGAGACCATCGAATACTTCCTGCGCAACAACCACCTGTGGACAAACGGCAAGGCGCTCCTGATGGGCGGCTTGTTCTTCGAGGGGAAGGAAGCGGAAAAATGGCTGCGCAAGGGGCTGCAGATTTTCCGCTCCGAGCTTGCGCGCGAGACGTTGGCCGACGGGGGCAACTTCGAGCTTAGCCCGATGTACCACAACATCGTCCTGAAGGACCAGTTGGACGTGCTCAACGCCTTGAACGCGTCGGCGGGCGTCATCGCGTCCCTTCCGGCAGACTTGCGCATCGGGATCGAGGCTCTGCGGACAGAAATTGCGGCTCTGTTGCCCGCGCAGTTCCGGTGGATGGCAGCGATGCGGCATCCAGACGGCGGACCTAGCTTTTTCAACGATGCCTCGGGCGGCATTGCCTTGAACGGGGGGCGGCTTTGCGCATACGCGGCCCGCATCGGCGTGAAAGAGGTCCGGGCGCAGGCCGAGGAAGGGCTGACGCTGCTGCGGGACACGGGCTACTTCCGTTTCCAGTGCGCCGGATACACGGCATTGGGCGACGTCGGGGCCGTCGGGCCGGACTGTCAGCCGGGCCACGCGCACGCGGACACCCTGAGCATGGAGCTTTCGCTGGGCGAGCGGCGTTTTCTGGTCAACACGGGCACGTCCACCTACACGGAGCATCCTCTGCGGGACGTCCAGCGTTCCACTGCGGCGCACAACACGCTGTGCGTGGACGGGGAGAACTCCAGCGAGGTGTGGAAGGATCACCGCGTGTCCCGCCGCGCCCGTATTCGCACTCTGGAGCAGGGGCCGGACCGGGTCAGCGCGTCGCACGACGGCTACCGCCGCCTGCCGGGTCTGCGCGACCACGAGCGGACTTGGACTTTTTCGGCGGACGGCATCGCCGTGAGCGACAGGGTGGGGGGCCGGGGCATCCATACTCTGGAATTGTTCTACCACCTGCACCCGGACTGCAACGTGGAGGCGCGCGAGGGGAACCAGTTCGTGGTCACTTGTGCCAAGGGGCGGGGACGCCTGACGATCCGCATGCCTGAAATGATGGAGTGCCGGGTGGAGGACTACTTCCACGCGCCGGGCTTCGGCTTGCAGACAAGCGCGAAACGCATATGCGGGCGCGTTCGATCAGCCCTCGAAATCGAACTGTCAACGCGGATGACCGTCGAATAGAATCAGCGTCAACTGATTACTCGTTGTTTGATAAACTTTGCGGGATTGCCTCCAACAACGCTCCACGGTTCGACGTCTTTAACGACGTTAGCCCTTGCGGCGACAACTGCGAATTCCCCGATGGTGACGCCCATGCTTATAAATGAACTCATTCCCACCCACGCGCGCTTGCGCAGGTGAATTGGGGCCGTGATAACCGGAACGCTCAGGTTGGATATATCATGGCTGCCAGCACACAAAATTGTGAACTGGCTGACTATGGCTCCCTCGTCCATTATGACCTTGTCAACGTTGTAGCAAACTACGTCGTCACTAAGGCTGGATTCGGGACCCATAACCAGATTCCACGGGGCCCATATACGGCAGGATGGCGAGACGGAGGCCCCGCGAGAGAGTTTCGCGCCGAACATGCGAAGCAGAATTCTGCGCCACGACCTGAAAATCCTTGGAGAGGGTCTGAATAGCAACAGCCACGTGAGGTTCCACACGGCCCGTCCTATCTTGTTGCGAAGAGAAAGCTGGCTTTTGAAGTGAAATACTTCATGTGTATCTGATTCTGGCATGGCTACTTATGTTTTGTGAGTTCGTTCCATTCAGCCGGAGTGATGGAGCGGGTCACCTTTGCAGGCGAACCGAAAGCAAGCGAGCAAGGAGGGATTGATTTGCTTACGAAACTGTTCGCACCGATAATGCAATTGTCGCCCACGGTAATCTCACCTACTACAACGGTTCCGGTCGCAATATATACATTATTACCGATTACGGGCACGCCCACGTCACCGCCTTTTCTTCCGATTGTGACATTCTGGCCGATCCAGCAATTGTCGCCAATCTGTGTTTTTGTATGAATAACGATGCCGAGTCCCCAATAGCCCACCGTAAAGTTTTTTCCGATTCTTGCCGGAGCCGGAATAAATGTGGCGAACATAACGCGATTCATCCAAGTAAGCAGCATGGCAGTCCTATGCAAACCATGCCTGTGGATATAGTTATTAATCCTGTAAAATAGTACTGGTGGTGATTCCATTGTAAGTTATATATATTATTACATAAGGCAGATCAATCCAGTTTGGACAATTCACTTCTAAAATGTTCGTAGCGTACAGTCTGACGAAAACAAGTGTTTATCCTGTCGCTGGCCTTCGCGCCGTAGCTGTCAGCCAGTTGTCTGTCAGTCATAAGTGTCAATAAAGAAGAGGCTATGCTCTCAACGCTGAGGTCAGGAACGTACATGCCCGCATCGCCTACGACTTCTGGTACTGAACCGCAGTTACTTACAAGTACTGGTGCGCCACATGCCATGGCTTCGGCAATCGCAAGGCCAAAGCCTTCGTAACGCGATACTTGACAATAAACACCGCAACTTTGTAGATAGTTAATTTTATCTTCAAAACTAATAATTCCCAAGAAAGTTACAGCGTTCTCAATCCCTAGCTCTTTGACGCGCGTTTCCAATATAATCTGGCCTGTGGATGGCTCCCCGGCTAGGATTAAGTGGGCGTCTGGAATAGATTTCAGCACAATCGCAAATGCCTCGACAAGCTCAGGAATCATCTTGCGATTCATGTTTGATATCATCTTATGCGCGATATTAAAGACTATATGAGGATTGCGCGATACCGATGTATTGACGGCGTATTGGTCACTAATTATATGCGGGCTGTATGAAGCGCGTTTCAGTGTGCCAATGCGCTGGGCTTCCGCCATCATCTCCTTACCTACAAAAATGTTTAAATCTCCCCAGCGGAAGCCGGATTTAATCATCAATTTCTGCCATTTCGGCCTTTTAGCATATGCATCTGTATCAAATGTCCCAGTCACGCATAGAGTCCATTTCCGCATTTTGACAATGGGTCCTACCAGCCAAAGCCATCTCCACCACCAAAGAACAAAAAGGTCGCAGTGACTTGGGAACTCGGAGATCTTTGTAGCAATTATAACTTTGTATCCAAGCCGCTCCAGAATATCTATGTCTTGTTTGTAATACTCTAGCAACGATAAGTATTTCCGGTCGCAGCGGTACACGCAAAATACTGCAGTCTTAATGCCCGTATGTTCGTCGCGGCAAGGTCTTGTCGTGAAGCTCATAAATGTGTGTGAAAATGCTGAATTGTTTAATTAATATCTAAACGATGCAAATTACTGCGAGGCTGTTTCTAATAACTAAAAGTATCAACAAGAATTAGAATAACAAGTAACAATTTTACTGTTGACTGGTCGGTAGCCTTCTAAGTATTAATCAAACTGTAATATGGACAAGTCAAGCACAAAATTTGCAGGTGGTGATTTAGGCCATGATGCAAACAGCGGAAGAAGTTTGCGTTCGGCAGGTGTGATGGCCGGTGCGAATGCAGCAACTGCTATTGTAGGCCTGTTCAATACAGTGGCCATCGCTCATTGGTTTGGCACTTCTCGTAATGCGGAGATTCTGTTTGCCGGACTGACACTGGTAGTCATATTTCATAGTTTCTTTCAGGTTACAGATTTCTTGCTTCCAAAATGCGCGTCAGCATTGCGTGGAGGCGTAGATGTCGCCAATGAGTTTAGCTCCGTTTTATTAAATTGGGCCATACTGATTGTCGTTATCTCCAGCATATGTTTGTATTTGGCATCCGGCCCGTTGGCTATAATTATTGCGCCCGGTTTCGGGCACGATGAGGTCATTCTCCTCTCAAGAGTGTTCCGGGGACTAATTCCTGTGTTTTTGTTTTCAATGTTAAATGCATTACTGCTTACGTTGGGCAACGCTCGTTCAATATATGGTAAACTGGAGATTCATTTGTTCGAAGGTTCTTTGCTGGGATTAATTACATTTGTCTGTCTGGTTGGATATATTGGTATATGGGCGCCTGTGTTGGGTCAGTGTGTGACAAATATATATACTACATTTAGGAATTATATTTATCTTAGAATGCATGGTTTTAACCATAGCATGCAAATTAAGACCAAGTTGGTCATGGATGCTCCGCTATCAGCAAAGGACATGGCTTCTGCGGTTGCATCTGTAATCTTTGGTCAGATATATGTATTTATCTTTACTGCTGCGCTTACAATGTTGTCTCCTGGAGTTTTGGCCATTTACAAATACGCGGAGAATTTGTACTCAAGATTTGGTTCAATCTTTTTAAGACCGGTGAGTATTGTTTTGCTGACCGACACTTCAATGCTCGTTTCAATGGGTGCTTTCGCAGAAGTTCGGAAGCGTTTGAAAAAAGCCTTGCACGATCACTCGGTAATATATGCTGGGATCGTAGTTGTGTTTATTCCAGTTTTACCCCACTTGTTATCCGGTCTTTGGGGTAGCAGCCGTTTCAGTGGCACAGATATATTGGCTACCAGCCACTACGTATATGCGCTGTTTGGAATTCTTGTTATAGAGGGATGGATGATGCTGTATCAGCGTATCAATATCGCAAATGGACGTGCGTTCTGGCAATATATAGGAGTCGTAATAGTATATATCGTTTGCTCGTTGTCTATCGGGAAAATCTCAAACTTATCGCCGGAATGGTTTCCAGTCATAGTGATAGCACTCCTGGATTTCTTGAACTTGTTATATGCAATTTCGCTCTCCTATATTAGTAATAAACAGGTGGTTGCAATCCCAGTGTTTTCTTACGCCAGACCTTTCATTCCAATGTTTCTGACTTTTGCGGTTGTTGCATGCATCGGAATGCTTTTCCCGTGGATGGGCAAGATTGACTCCTATGATCTATCGGGGAAGCTCTATTCGTTGCTCCACGTCGTTTGCATAGGAACCGTTTCAATGATCGCATTTTTGATGTTTACGATTATTACGGGTCCGCGTGAATACATGTTAATAGTCAGGGCAATAGTTAGGCGCATATCTTTAATGGTTTGTACTTTATTAGTGAAACGTGCACCTGTTCTAAAGTAATTTGTATTACACTATCTTCGGTTGCCGTATGAACTGTTGGGGCGTGTGTCCAATAGCTTCTGCAATACCAATCTGTAGAATGTGTTTACGACGAATAGGACAATAAACATCATGACAGTTACAACGTAACACTCATACAGCGAGCCTCTAAATAGGAATACTGACGCTATTGCAAATAGTGGAGCAATTATAATAGTTACTGATTTTCCTAGAAAATAACATACAAGTGAGGTTAACCCAAATCCTAGTATAAGCATTCCAGTAGCCCCGCCGATGTAACCGAAGAACTCCATGTAGCATAATCCATTTAAGTTTGGCGGCACAGTTGCTCCCCATGTGCCAAAAATTGCTTCTGATATTAACCAGTTCGGGTCTTCAGGTTTAATCTCAGGGAATCTCGACGATGGGAGAAAGAAAACGGCAGACCTGATTACAGATGCAAAGGGTGCGTAAGCCAAGGCTCCGTTCGGGCATTCGCTAATGATAAATACAGTCACATAATTGTAGTTAAGCGGCTCTGCCGTTAGAGCTTCATCAAATCTGGATAATACTTCAGTGCTGTCAACGAGTGATTCTTTTATGCCTGAGGTCATGGATTTTCGTATCTGATAGCCGAACATCGACACTCCTAGCACTACGCCACACAATACTATAGAAATAAAATAGTTCTTCATGGACATTTTGTTCTCTAGTATAATTAGGCCATAGACTGTTGCAACCAAGCCACTGACGATAGTCATCCTATCACCAGTGTGTAAGAATTGTATTGTTCCGAAGAATAGGCATAACATTATGATCGGCAACTTGTGTCTGTGAAAGGCGAT
>JBAZHO010000012.1:0-3965 GCA_041652375.1 Opitutales bacterium
CTGCTGTTTGAGCAGAAGCAAGGCCGTGGCGTGATTTTCGGGCAGCTTGCCGATGGCCAGATTGAAGGCTTCCTCGATCTCGCTTACTTCGCGTTCGTTGTCCTGATTGCAGACGGCGGGCAGTTCGTTCGGGTCCACCATTTCCAGCGGCTTGCGCTGGCGGTGCCGGTACTCGTTGATCAGCAGTCTGCGGGCGACGTGGAACAGATAGGTGGAAAACTTTGCCCTTGGTTCGTAGCGGGAGGCCCCGCGATATATGCGCACAAAGGTCATCTGCGCCAGATCTTCGGCCTGTCCGTACGAGCCGAGCGAGCGGTAGAAGAAGTTTAAAAGAGGCGTCTTCCACCTGTCCACGAGCTGTACAAGCGCCTGCTCGTCCCCTTCGCGCACGCGCCACATCAGGGCGCTGTCGGCGTCCACGGGTGCGCATGGCGATTCATCCTTGGCGGGACTGTAATCCATCAATAGCCAGACTGGACAGCTCGCATACATTCACTTGTGCAAACGCTCTGTCGCTGCACAAGTTTCATTCAGGAAAGAACCGTTACGGTCCCGCGCTGTCAGTCCAATGTTCTGCTATGGCGGCAGGCTGCGCGTGTCAACCTTCGTGCTCTGCACAGGGCCGCTGTTGCGCGATGTTCGCACCTTGAAGCATTTTCCGTGCTAAGTGTTGCCAAGAGCGTTCCATGTCCCTATTTTTGGACAAAAATCAGCCTCGGCGCACAGCATCATGTCTTCACAAGGTTTCCAGCAGGTTCAGAAGCAGACCCAGTCAATGGTTCTGGCTCCGCAACTGCGTCAGAGTTTGAAGATTCTTCAGGTTTCGGCGCTGGAGCTGAGGGATGTGATTCTGGAGGAGCTTCAGAGCAATCCGACTCTTGAGGAGTTGCCCATGGACGGCATCAGCATCGACGGGGCGGAGCGCGAGGATTCCGGGCAGGATGACGCCGCACAGCCCGCCGCACCGCCGGAGAGCGAGCGCGAGATGGACCTCGGCAAGGATGACTTCGAGGTGTTCAACGAGATGCACGAGGACTACCGCGCCGCAATGGCGGAGGAGAACGGCAGTTTCAACTACACCAGCGAGGACGAGGAGCGGCGCAAGCACTTCTTCGATTCCATTACCAGCGACTTTTCCTTGCAGGATGAGCTTATGCAGCAGGCCGAGTTGACGGACGCTTCCAAGCCCGTCCTGAAGGCCCTTGAGTTCATAGTCGGGAGTCTGGATGACAACGGGTTCCTCGCTTCAAGCCTTCCCGATCTGGCCTTGCTTTCAGGCCTTCCTTTGGCGGACATGCAGGAGGCGCATCGTTTGCTGAAGACTTTGGAGCCGACGGGCATCGGCGCGGCGAATTTGCGGGAGTGTCTGCTCATCCAGCTTGAGTTCGGCGGGCGCAGGGGTTCCATAGCCCACCAGATCATCAAGGACTACTACGAGTTGCTGCTGCGCAGGCGCATCCCGGAGCTTGCCCGGCGCATGGGCGTCACTTCGGAGGGCATCGCGGAGGCGCTTACGGAGATTTCGGGCCTCGATCCCGCGCCGGGGCGCAAGTTCGGCGAGGATTCCAACCGCGTCGTCGTACCGGATGTCACCGTGAACAAGGACGACATGGGCGAGTGGGTCATTACTTTGAATAATGACTACATTCCTCGGTTGCGCATTTCGCCCGCCTACAAGGAGATGCTGGCCAAGGGCACGCTTTCGCGCAAGGACCGGGACTACATTCAGGACAAGTTCCGCAGCGGCAAGTTCATCATTTCGTCCATCGAGCAGCGGCAGTTGACCATCGAGCGCATCACGCGGGAGATTTTGCGTTTCCAGAACGACTTTTTCGAGGAGGGTTCTTCGCGGCTCAAGCCTTTGACCATGAGTCAGGTGGCCGACGAGGTGGGCGTGCATGAGACGACCGTTTCGCGCGCCATCGCCAGCAAGTATATCCGCACTCCGCACGGGGTGTTCGAGTTCAAATACTTTTTCACGCCGGGCTACAAGGGCGACGATGGCGAGTCCGTGTCCAACACTTCGGTCAAGGAGCGGATCGCCAAGATCATCGAGGCGGAGAATTCGTCCAAGCCTTTGAGCGATCAGCAGATCGTGGGGCTTCTGGGCGAGGCGGGCATCAAGATCGCCCGTCGCACGGTGGCCAAATACCGAGAGGAGTTGGGCATCCTCCCAACCAACTTGCGCCGCCAGTACTAGGCAGGGCAGGGCGGCAGGGCGGCAGGGCGGCAGGGCGGACGCGCCCTGCACCCTCCGATGCTCGCGCATCGGGAAGGGCTCCGCCCTTTCGGCATTTCATGCCTATCCCAAGAGTGACTTGTTTTTGTCATGTCTATAGCGGTTCCAAATGACTTGTGGACACTTTTGCTGCGCTGAAGCGCTAAAGGCACTAGCCGGACCGCGCGACTCTTTTGAAGCCCCAAAGGGGCGGCATGAGATAGCCCGGGGTGCAGCCCTTTTAGGGCAAACCCCGGGTATGATGAAAGAAATAAGTCTTCTTTTCTTGAAGCGCTGAAAGCTTCGCTCCACCCGGGGCTTTCTCATGTCGCGCCGTTGGCGCTTTGGGAATGCCTGATGTTGATCGATACCGCTATATTTGCTTTCTCGTGCTTCCGTGCGTTCGGGTGGCGTGCGTCCTTCTTCAGTGTCGGGGTCCAAACCTCGAATGGTTCATGACACTTCGCCGACAGGTGTTCGCATCGTGTAGTGCGGGCTTGCAATATGGCGGTTTGGGTGTCGTCCTTGGTGTTTCCGATTCGGTCGCAACTTGGATTTTTTCGCCATGAGCACTAACGTTTTCCTTTCTTACGCTTCGATGCCCGCATGGGTTTTGATTGTCTTGATGCTGATCGGCGTCGCGCTGCTTTGTCTGGGTGGGGACAAGCTGACGGGTGGCGCAGCCGCCTTGGGTCTGCATCTGAAGATCGATCCGGTCATCATCGGGCTGACGATTGTCGCCGTTGCAACGAGTATGCCGGAGTTGTTCACGACTTTGCTTGCTGCGGTGATGGGTAGTCCTGACTTGGCCGTGGGCAACATCGTCGGGTCCAACATCGTCAACATTGGGCTGATTCTTGGGCTGGCGGGTTTCTTCTGGCCTTTCAAGTGTCACGCGCATCTGGCCGTTCAAGAGATGCCGATCTTGCTCGTGGTAACGATAATTTTCTGCGCGATGGGTTATTCCGGCGGAGTCATCGACAGGAAGGAGGGGTTCGTGCTCCTTGGCATCACGGTGGTGTATATTTTCTCCATCGTCCGCAGGCGGCGCAGCAATACGTCCGCTTCCGTCGAGATGCTGGAGGAGGTTCCGCTCCGGCTGCCTGAGATGAGCGTCGGGAGGGCCGTCACATGGGTGCTCGCCGGTGGCGTGCTGCTGGCGGCGGGTTCGGACTTGCTCGTTAATTCCGCCATTGTCGAGGCCCGCAATTTGGGAGTGGGGGAACTTGTCATAGGTCTTACGATCGTCGCGTTGGGCACTAGTCTGCCTGAGCTTGCCACCGTTATTGCGTCCAGCATCAAGGGGCAGAGCGGCATGGCCGCCGGCAACATCGTAGGCTCCAACTTGTTCAACATGATGTTGATAGGCGGCGGCGTTTCCGCGATCTCGCCTTTGGCGTTTTCGCCGCGCTTGTTCAACATCGAGATTCCGGCCATGTTCGGCCTCACCGTGCTGCTCTGGCTATTCATGCGCCGCTTCGACAAGGTTGGCCGCGTCGAGGGCGGGGCGCTTCTGCTGGCCTACGCGGTGATCATATGGACCACGGTCCGCGCCGCGGCCTGATGAGGCATACGACGGCTTCATGTGGCAGCAAAAAAGTACAAAGACATTTATCTGCAGATTATAGAGCGTACCTCAAAAGTTTCCCAAAATAGAAACCTAATCTGGCAAGGAAACGGGACAACCGACGTATGCACACGCCGCGGACGCCTCGGAGAGGCGTCCCTACCAACAGATTGTGCATCA
>JBAZHO010000012.1:3975-14339 GCA_041652375.1 Opitutales bacterium
TCCGCGAGGCACGCGTTCGTCCTGCGGTTTCAAATTGGCCGACTTTTGGCAACCGCTATACACAGATTATTGAAAAAGAAGACGTTCTGATTTTCCTATCCCTTTTTTATCCCTGCTTATCTGTGGATAAATCTTCTTTTCTGATAATCTGCGTCATCCGCGTAATCTGCGGATAATCTTATCGTCTGCATATTTCGGCAGACTTCCGAATGCGGGTTTCGCCGCGATCCGCCGGACGTGGCGGGTCAGTTGATCGGGCGGGGCGGGGCTTGGACGATGCCTTGCTCTATGGCGAAGCGGGTGATGCTTGCCACGTCGTGCAGGTCCAGCTTGCGCATCAGGTTTGTGCGGTGGGTTTCCGCCGTCTTGACGCTTATGCCCAGCTTGGAGGCGATTTCCTTGGTGCTGTAACTTTCCGCTATCAGTTGCAGGATTTCGCGTTCGCGGCTGGTCAGCAGGCCTAGGGCGCTGCGTTGGCCCAGCATCGGGCCGGTCATCACTTCCCGCAGCACGCGGGCGATTTCCGGGCCGAAGTAGCTGCCGCCTCTGGATACCACGTTGATGCCGCGCTTCAGCTCTGCCAGCGGCGCGTTCTTGCCCACGAAGCCGTGCGCGCCCGCTTCGAGTAGTTCACGCAGCAGGATGGGGTCTTCGTAGCCGGAAAATATGAGCACGCGGGTTTCGCGCAACTGGCGGGAGAAGCGGCGCAGGACTTCCGTTCCGTTCAGCCCGGGCAGCATGACGTCTAGTATTACAAAGTCCGGCTTCAGGCGGAGACATGTTTCACAGGCTTCGTGCCCGTCACCGACTTCGGCCACGACTTCCAGTTCAGGGTCAAGCTTGACAACTTGTGCCACCATCTCGCGGACAGCGGTTTGATCCTCTATGATGACCGTGCGTATCATTGACGAAGGGGTGAAGTATTCAGGGAAAGTCTGGAAAGCCTCTATATGCTACAAAGGAGCTCTTCATCCAGCGTATGCATTACCTTCAGTCTAGCAACTTGAAAGCACCCATTGTTCTTTTTGATACTCTTTTGACATGTGTCAATGCGGAGTGGTGAAGGTAAATGCGGAAGCCGTGTTACGGAGCGAGGCATTCGGGATTGTGGGAATGATCTGTTATTACTTGCGGCGCAGGCACTTGTCCGTCACTGCGCCTTCGCTCGCGCTGGATACAAGCGCCGCGTATTTACCCAGCACGCCGCGCGTTTCGCCCGGTCCTGTCGGCTTGAGGGCCTTCATGCGGGCGTCGAAGTCTTCCTGCGGGATGTTCAGGCTGATCGTATTTTTGACGGCGTCGATTTCGATTTCGTCGCCGTCCCTGACGATTGCGATCGGGCCGCCGAGTGCCGCCTCGGGCGTGATGTGCGCCACGTCGAAGCCGTGGCTGCCGCCGGAGAAGCGTCCGTCAGTGAGCAGGGCCACGTCGTTGATAAGGCCGCGACCCGCGAGGGTGGATGTGGGGGCGAGCATCTCGCGCATGCCGGGTCCGCCCACGGGGCCTTCGTTGCGGATGACGATCACGTCGCCCTTGAGGATGTCGCCGTGCAGAATCCCTTTCAGCGCCTTGTCCTCGCCTTCATAGACGCGGGCGCTGCCCTTGAAGTAGAGTCCTTCCCGGCCCGTGATCTTGCCGACGGCCCCGTCGGGGGCGAGATTGCCGCGCAGCACGCGCAGGTGGCTCTGGCTCTTAATCGGCTTGTCGAAGGGGTGGATGATGTCCTGCTTGTCCGGGTAGCTGCTGTATGGCGGCACGTCTTTGACGTTTTCGGCCAGCGTCCTGCCGGTGACGGTCATGCAGTCGCCCTTGAGCATGCCCCGGTCCAGCAGCATCTTGATCATGGGCTGGATGCCGCCGATGCGGATCAGGTGAGACATGTTGTAGCGCCCGAATGGCATCACGTCGGCCAGAAGCGGCACTTCGTGGGAAAGCTTGTCGAAGTCATCCAGCGTCAGCTTGACGTCCGCGCAGTGCGCGATGGCGAGCAGGTGCAGGATCAGGTTCGTCGAGCCGCCGAGGGCCATGCACACCGTGATCGCGTTCAGGAGCGAGTCCCGCGTGATGATGTCGCGCGGGCGGATGTTTTTTGCCAGAAGATTCAGGACGGCGGCCCCCGCGTTCTCGCAGTCAAGGCGCTTGTCCTTGGACACGGCAAGCTGCGCGCTGGAGCCGGGCAGGCTCATGCCCATGACCTCGATGGCGCTGGCCATTGTGTTGGCCGTGTACATGCCGCTGCATGAACCGGGGCCGGGAATGGCGCACTTTTCCTCGTCGCGCAACTGCTCGTCCGTGATCTTTCCGGCGGCGTGTTTGCCGATGGCCTCATAGACGGTGACGATGTCCGCGGGCCTGTCGTTGTAGATGCCGGGCAGGATCGTGCCGCCATAGACAAACACCGCCGGGCGGTTCAGACGCGCCATTGCCATGACGCAGCCGGGCATGTTCTTGTCGCAGCCGCCGATGGCCACCACGCCGTCGAAGCCTTCGGCGGAGACGACCGTCTCGATGCTGTCGGCTATAACCTCGCGGGAAACGAGGCTGTAACGCATGCCCTGCGTGCCCATGCTGATGCCGTCGGACACGGTGATCGTGTTGAAGGTCACGGGTTTGCCGCCAGCCTGCGCGACGCCCTTGCCCGCGTGCCGGGCAAGCTCGTCGATGTGCGTGTTGCACGGCGTCAGGTTGCTCCATGTGGAGGCCACGCCGATCTGCGGCTTGCGGAAATCCTCGTCGTTGAAACCGACTGCGCGCAACATAGCGCGTGCCGCCGCGCGGTCATCGCCATCGACGATGACGGAAGAATGTGGGCGATTTTCGCTGCTCATAAACTGCCCGCTTTCCCGGGATGCCGTGCTAGCCCCGGCCTATGCCGAGCAGCCAGTCGAGGTTCTGCAGGACAACTCCCGTTCCCTTGGCCACTGCGCTCAGAGGGTCTTCCGCCACGATCACGGGCAGGCCGGTGGCGTCGGAGAGCAGGCGGTCGATGTTGCGGATCAGCGAGCCGCCGCCAGCGAGGACGAAGCCCCGGTCGCAGAGGTCGGCGGACAGTTCCGGCGGGCAGTTTTCCAGCGCCGCGCGGACGGCTCCGACAATCGCGCTCAGGGGGTCGATGAGGGCCTCGCGGATTTCTTGGGAGGAAATGTGCAGCGTCTTGGGCAGACCGGCGACGGAGTCGCTACCCTTGACTTCCATGGAAAGTTCCTCGTCCAGCGGGGCCGCGCTGCCGATGCGGATTTTGATCTCTTCCGCCATGCGCTCGCCTATGTTCAGGTTGTAGGCGCGCTTCATGTAGTTGATGATCGAGGCGTCGAACTTGTCGCCGCCGGTGCGCAGGCTCTTGGCGTAAACCATGCCTGAAAGGGATATGATGGCCACTTCCGTCGTGCCGCCGCCGATATCGACGATCATGCTCGCGGCAGGTTCGTCAACGGGCAGGCCCACGCCGATTGCGGCAGCCATCGGTTCGGGCAGCAGATGCACGTCGCGCGCCCCGGCGTGCATGGCGCTCTCGCGCACGGCGCGGCGTTCCACCTCCGTGATGCCGCTGGGCACGGCCACGATCACGCGCGGCGGCGGGAAGCGCATGGAATTGACCACCTTGCCGATGAAGGTGCGCAGCATCGCCTCGGTGATGACGAGGTCCGCGATGACGCCGTCCTTCATGGGGCGCACGGCGGTGATGCTCAGGGGCGTGCGGCCCAGCATGCGCTTGGCCTCCAAGCCCACGGCCACCGGTTCGTGCGTCTCGGTGTTGATTGCCACCACGGAGGGCTCGCGCAGGACGATCCCCTTGTCCTTCACGTAAACGAGCGTGTTGGCGGTTCCGAGGTCTATGCCGATATCGGTTGAGAAGAAGCCTAGTGCCTTGCCGAACATTGTTTGAGTTTGGGGATGGATCTCTGGCTATGCGCCGTTTGTGAAAGAATGTCCGCGCGCGCGAACCTCGTCAACCATGTTGCACAGCTCTTTCATGCTCATGCGCTGTCAAAAGAGCATGGCATCGGCCAGTTGTCCGAACGGCGGTTATTACGGCGGTGGGCCAGATGGGCGTAAATGTGTGACACCATGTGGGACATTGTGCCCCGAAGAATGGCTGTCGGGGCATGGATACATCCGGCATGATGGCATCTTAGTGCGTTGATGTTCAAGGAGATGAGCAATGAGCCTTCGTTGCGGCACAATGTCTGCATCCAATTCGTTAATCTTTATAACATTATGAGCAAAATTCTCGGCATAGACCTTGGTACAACCAATTCCTGCATGGCGGTGATGGAAGGCGGAGAGCCTGTCGTCATCCCGAACAGCGAGGGCGCGCGCACAACGCCCTCCGTCGTGGCGTTCACCAAGGATGGCGAGCGTCTCGTGGGTCAGGCCGCCAAGCGGCAGGCCGTCACGAACCCGCAGAACACCATCTTTTCCGCCAAGCGCCTCATCGGTCGCAAATACAGCGAAGTGGTGGAAGAGGCCCGCAACCTGCCTTACAAGGTGGTCGAGGGGCGCAACGGAGACGCGTGGATTGAATGCACGGTGGGCGGCAAGACCGAGCGCTACGCCCCCGAACAGATTTCCTCAATGGTTCTGGCCAAGCTGAAGGCCGACGCGGAGGCATATCTGGGCGAAAAGATCGCCAAGGCCGTCATCACCGTGCCGGCTTACTTCAACGACGCCCAGCGTCAGGCGACCAAGGACGCGGGCACGATCGCCGGGCTGGACGTGCAGCGCATAATCAACGAGCCGACCGCGGCATCGCTGGCCTACGGACTGGACAAGAAGAGCGACGAAGTCATCGCCGTGTACGACCTTGGCGGCGGCACTTTCGACATTTCCATCCTCGAAATCGGCGAGGGCGTGTTCGAGGTGAAGGCGACCAACGGCGACACCCATCTGGGCGGCGACAACTGGGACAGCGCCATCATCGACTGGCTCGTGGCCGAGTTCAAAAAGGAAAACGGCATCGACCTGAAGCAGGACAAGACCGCCGTGCAGCGCCTCAAGGAAGAGGCCGAAAAGGCGAAGATCGCCCTTTCAAGCGCTCAGGCCACGGAGATCAACCTTCCCTTCATCACCGCCGACGCTACCGGCCCGAAGCACCTTGTCGTTTCCCTAACCCGCTCCAAGCTGGAACAGATTACCGACACTCTGGTGCGCCGCACGATGGCTCCCTTCAAGAGCTGCCTTACGGACGCCGGTTTCAGCGTCAAGGAGATCAACGAGCTCGTGCTCGTGGGCGGCATGACCCGCATGCCCCGCGTGGTGGATATCGCCCGCGAACTGGCGGGCAAGGAACCGCACAAGGGCGTGAACCCGGACGAGGTCGTCGCCGTCGGCGCGGCCATTCAGGGCGGCGTGCTCAAGGGCGAAGTCAAGGACGTGCTCCTTCTGGACGTCACCCCGCTTACGCTTTCCATCGAGACTGCGGGCGGCGTTGCGACGGCCATGATCGAGCGCAACACCACCGTGCCCACCAAGCGCAGCAACGTTTTCTCCACCTTCTCGGACAGTCAGCCCAGCGTGGAAATCCGCGTCCTTCAGGGCGAACGCCCGATGGCCCGCGACAACAAGCAGCTCGGCAACTTTCATCTGGACGGCATCCCGCCCGCGCCGCGCGGCGTCCCGCAGATCGAGGTCACTTTCGACATCGACGTGAACGGCATTCTGAACGTCTCGGCCAAGGATATCGGCACTGGAAAGGTCCAGCACATCTCCATCACCGGAGCCAGCGGTCTTGACAAGGCCGAGGTCGAGCGCCTGCGCCGCGAGGCGGAGGTCCACGCCGACGAGGACAAGAAGGCCCGCGAGGCCGTCGAGAAGCGCAACCAGCTCGACACTCTGGTCTATCAGACCGAGCATCTGGTCAAGGAGAGCGGCGACAAGCTCGGCAGCGCCAAGGAAACCGCCGAACGCCTCGTCAAGGAGGGCAAAGAAGCCCTGGATTCCAACGACGCCGAACGCATCCTCAAGGCACTGAACGAACTGCAGAACAACAAGGAAATGCAGGAAGCCATAGCCAAGATGTATCAGGACGCGCAGGCCCAGCAGGCAGGAGCGCAGGGACCGCAGGCGCAGCAGAACGCATCCCAGCCCCCGCCCGCAGCCGACGACAACGTGGTCGATGCCGAGGTAGAGGACGTGGACGACAAGCACTAGACGCACGCCGACAACGGCTGACTTTCAAGGGCCGCACTCAAACTAGGGTGCGGCCCTTTTCGTAAACCGATCGATAATAACGCAAAAAATTGAAAGGAGATAAATATGACTACAAAGAAAGTCGTCATAAGTGCAAAGACGGGACGATATGTTCCTGCTTCACAGGCTAAGTCCAAGCCGGCTACTACAGTAACGATGACAGTTAAGACACAAGTATCTGCCAAAAAGAAATAAGGCAGAACAGGGGGAATCCCATTCTGCCTTACATTGGTTACAAAATCCAGAGTCTCACTGTTAGCGCGGAGAGGCTCTGTTCGCATCTGAAAGCATAGAAGCCAAGTTTGTTTCGTTGTTTTTCAACAGCTATGTAATCAGCCAAATATATGTCGTGATTTTGTCAGATTCCGGCTCTGGAATAATCTGCGAACATCGGCGTTTATCTGCGGTTATAGCGGTTGCCAAAAGTCGGCCAATTTGAAGCCGCAGGACGAACGTATGCCTCGCGGACGGCTCGGAGAGCCGTCCCTACCGTAAGACGTTGATGCGCAATCTGTTGGTAGGGACGCCTCTCCGAGGCGTCCGGGGTGCGTGCATACGTCGGGTGTCCCGTTTCCTAGCCAGATTAGGTTTCTATTTTGGGAAACTTTTGGCAATCGCTCTATGGCTTTTTCATCGCGCAAAAAGGCGGACTCTTTCGAGTCCGCCTTTTTTGCAAGTCGGTTTGACGTTTGCCTACTTCGCTTCGGCTGCGGGCTTGGGGGCCTTTACGCGGATGGGGGCCACCACGGTCTTGATTTCCGGCACGCCGTCCTTGATGGTGGGGACAAACTGCCAGAGGGTGGAGGCGCGGCGGAGGGCTTCTTCGTCATCAGCGTCGCCGCCGGTCTTCATGGTCAGGGATTCTACGCGTCCCTTGGCGTTGATTACCATTGTCACTTGGAAGCTTTTGCCTTCCATCTTTTTGGTGGTTTCCGGGTCTATGCCTGAGAGGTCCATGATAATGGGCGCGGGACCGGGATTGTCTTTTTTCTGCTCGATCAGGCCGTTGATCAACTTGTCCACGGCGTCCATGTTGATGATCGGATTCGGGACGGACGGTCCGCCAGCGCTCATGCGTTTGGCAATGACGGCCATCTCGTTGATGAACGCAACCGGGTTTGACGGGCTGCCGTCGGCTTCTTTGCCGCTGCCGTCGCAAAGGATGTTCCCCTGAGGATCCAGCACGATGACGTTGACGTCCGGCAGACGCCAGTAGTCGTTCCAAAGTTCCTTGTTGTCCTTGTACTGCCACTCGTTCGGCATCAGCCACTCTCCGCCGTGTTTGGCCAGAATGTAGCGGATTGCCTTTAGCTCGTTCTCTTTCCTTGAGGTCAGGACGAGCGTTTCCATAAACTTGGGGTCGGCGGCGGTCACATCGGCATCGGCGGCGCTAAGGGCGCTGACCCTGTCGATCAAATCATATGTCTCTTTCCTGATCGTCAGTATGGCGTAGATTCGCGGCTCGACGAGGTTGTTGATGTCTTCGTCCTCATTGGTGCGGTCTCCGATGATGCGGTTGGGCCACTGTTTGCAGACGGCCTTGGTCACAAGTCCGCTGGAGTTCATCATGATGCCCTGCGGCTGGGCGTCGCGCTTGTTGGCCCAGTCGAGGACGCGCGCGATGTCGTACGGCGCGAGGAAAGTGATGGGCAGGTGGATGAATCCGTCGTCTTCTTTGTGGAAATACACGGTGCTGCCGTAGGCGTTGACCAGTTCGGCTCTGAAGGTGCTTGTTCCATTGTTCGCGGTCCACGTGCGTTGCTGTGCGTTGAGCGCAACGGGAGCGGACGACAGCATGCAAAGCAGTCCAACGATCAGGATTCGTGATTTGTTTATGTAAGACATTTCGATGTGAGTGAGGTTGTTAACGACTGTTCTTTGACCATCGGTCGTTCGAAGGATTCTATTCATGACGCAAAGCATGCCGGAGTGGGTGGGGGCACGCGTTGGTCGAATGACGGTACCTTTCTTATGTCCAATATGTTCGGGTTTCTGTTCGGAAGATTCCGAACGCCGAGTTGTAGCGATGGGAGAGAGGAGTAGGGTCTCCCTGCTCTGCCATTTACTTAATACACCGCAAAACGAATAGTCCCGTCAGATTTTTTTGTCCAGCGTTACATAAGTTGAAGTTCATGAGCGATGTTAATGGAAGTATGCTGCGGGCAGACTGTTATCAATTATTTCACTACGTGAAATAGCGCACTCCGGCCTCGAAGATCGGCTGGATTTTTTCGCCGGGCACGTTGATGCCCACGTAGTTGCCGCGCCGTTCGCTGTGGGCCATTTTGCCCAGCACCCTGCCGCAGGGGCTGCTGATGCCCTCTATGGCGCATATGGAGCCGTTCGGGTTCCATTCGATGTCCATCGATGCTTCGCCGTCCGGGTCCACATACTGGGTGGCTATCTGGCCGGCGGCCAGCATCTGGTCCAGCGTTTCGCGCGAGCAGGCCACGCGGCCTTCGCCGTGCGAGATCGGTATGGAATGCACGCTGCCGGGCGGCGTCATCGAGAGCCACGGCGAGAGCTTCGACACCACCTTGGTGCGGATGTAGCGGGACTGGTGACGCCCGATGCTGTTGAAGGTCAGCGTGGCGTCTCCGGGCCGCAGGTCGCGTATCTCGCCGTACTGCAGCAGCCCCAGCTTGATCAGAACCTGAAAGCCGTTGCATATGCCCAGAACGAGTCCGTCGCGCCTGTCGATCAGGTCCATGATCGCCGCACTGATGGCGTTGTTGCGCAGCACGGCGGCGGCGAACTTGCCGGAGCCGTCCGGTTCGTCGCCCGCGCTGAAGCCGCCCGGCATCATCAGGATCTGCGAATTGGAAATGCGCCGTGCCATTTCGTCCAGCGAAGCGTCCACCTCTTCGGGCTTCATGTTGCGCAGGACGAACACGTCCGCAATCGCCCCGGCCTGTTCAAAGGCGCGGGCGCTGTCGTATTCGCAGTTCGTGCCGGGGAAGACGGGGATGAACACGCGAGGCTTCGCTATCGGCGCGCCTTTGCGGACGTGCGGGGCGGTGTGCGCCGCGTGCGCGGGCAGCAGTGTGGCGTCGCGCGGCGCGGCGAGAGTCGGAAAAACGTGCTCAAGCGGCGCTTCCCATGCCTTGCGAAGGCTGCACAGGCAGGCACTTTCGCCCGCTACCTTGATCGCGGCTTGGGCAATGGTGCTGCCGATGCGCTCGGCTTGTGGGAGCGCCGAGGCGTCCGCAAGTTCCACGACTATGCTGCCGTAGAGGGGCTTGAAGAGATCGTCCGTGGATACGTCGGTCGCGGCCTCGAAGCCGATTCCGTTGCCGAATCCCATTTTTGCAACGGCTTCCGCGATGCCGCCGGAGCGCACGGACTGAGCCGCGAGCACCTTGCCCGCAGAAATTGCTTCGTTGAGCGCCGCGAAGTTGGCCTTGGCTACGTCGAGGTCGGGCAGAAGGTCCGCCCCCACGGGCACGCGCAGCAGGGCCACGGTGCTGCCTTTGCTTTTGAACTCCGGCGTCACGACGTTCTTCAGGTTCAACGCGCAGACGGCGAAGCTGACAAGGGTGGGGGGCACGTCGAGGTCCTTGAACGAGCCGCTCATGGAGTCCTTGCCGCCGATTGCCGCCGTGCCGAACGCAAGCTGGGCGTTCAACGCGCCGAGCAGCGCCGCCATCGGCAGGCCCCAGCGTTCCGGGTCGCCCGCCACCTTGGGGAAGTATTCCTGAAATGTGAGGCGGCACTTGGCCACGTCGCCGCCGCTGGCCGCGATGCGTGCGAGCGATTCCACGACCGCATACGTCGCGCCGTGGAAGGGACTCCATGTGGAAATGAAGGGATCGAAGCCGAAGCCCATCATCGTGCCCGTGCTCGTCTCGCCCTTCAGGAGCGGGATCTTTGCAACCATGCTTTCCGGCGGCGTGGCAAGGTTTTCGCCGCCGAAGGGATGCACGACGCTGGCCGCGCCTATAGTGCTGTCAAAGCGTTCGATCAGTCCGCGCTGGGAGCAGCGGTTCAGGTCAGCGAGCGTGGCGGCGAGGCGCTCGGCCAGCGGGGCCTTGTCCGGCGCGGCGAGCAAGGGGCTGTCCGCCATCGCGGGGGCCGTAATGCGGGCCTTCGCGCTCTGCGGCGCGCCAGCGGTGTCGAGAAACGCGCGGGAGACATCGACGACGGTTTGGCCGCGCCAGTCCATCACGAGGCGTCCG
>JBAZHO010000013.1:0-14299 GCA_041652375.1 Opitutales bacterium
GGCGGCGCAGTTGAACTTCACGAAAGGCCCCTCCTTGCGCTGGCTGTGGTCGTGCAGTGCCTTGGCCACAAGCTCCTTGCCCGTGCCGCTCTCGCCCCGGATGAGCACCGTCGTGCGGCTGTCGGCCACCTGCTCCACGAGGTAGTAAACCTCCCGCATGGCGCTCGAAGTGCCGATCATGTTCGAGGGCCTGCTGCCGCTCGAAACCTGCTCCTGAAGGCGTAGATTCTCCTCCCGCAGAGAGCTTATCTGCCCGCGCGCCAGAAGGCGCACCCTCGCGGCCTGTCCGATCAGGGACGCGATCATGGACACGAGGCGAAGGTCGGAATCCTGAGACACTCTGGAAGTGCCCGCCCGCTCCGCGCTCATCGTGCCGATAATCTCGCGTTCCGAACGTATGGGCACGCAAAGCAGCACCGTCAACTTGCCCGGAACCTCCGAGGCGGAGAACGCGTCTGTTTTCCGCCCCGCCCAGTCCCTGACATCCACCACCTGCGCCATGCCGGTCTCTATGACCTTGGACGAGGTGGCGTGAATCATCTTCAGGTAATTCTCAGAGCCTTCGCGCGGCAGCCCAATGGCCTCGTCGATGGCCATCTCCCCGTTGTCGGGGTTCACAAGCGTGATCGCGCCGCTCTGCAGCCCCATCAGGTTCTGCATGTTCTTCAGGACGGGCTGGGCGATATCGTGCAGGTCAAACGACTTCTCGATGGTCCTGCACACCTCCAGAAGCACGGCCAGCTCCTGCACGCTTCGACAGCGCAAAGCGTCCGCCGGACCCTCAAGCTGTTCAAGCGTAGGGCCTTCCTTGGCGTAACAACAAAATGGAGTCCTGTCGCTCATCGTTCTGACATACACATAGCAGGATTCAAACCCGCAGGCACGCGTGGATGGAATTTGGACAAACGGGAACATCTACCCCCGGCAAACAGTTCCCGCGCGCCGTGTTCGGCACGTCGCGCGGGAATCGGTTGTCACGCAGGGATGACGCCCTCGGGCAACGTTGGGATATCTCAGCCCCAGCCCTCGTCTTCGTCCTTGGCCGACGTCGCTTCGACGCGCGTCATGGCCTCGTATTTCCTGAACCGGGCAACGGCCCTTTCCTGCGCCAGATCCTGAAGCATCGAAGCGCGTTCGGGATTGCTCGCGCGGAGGATGCGGAAGCGGTTCTCCCCGGCCATGAAGTCCGCGACCGACAAGGTCGGCTCCGGACTGTCCAGCACCATGCCCGCCTGCCCCGCCGCCACGCGGCGCGGATCGAAGCGGAACAGGGTCCAGTAACCGGTCTGCACGGCCAGCTTCTGCCGGGCTATGCTGTCCGAAAGGTCGATGCCGTGCGCCTGACAGGGTCCGTAGCCTATGACGAGCGAAGGCCCGTCGTAGCTCTCGGCCTCGCGCAGGGCGTCTATGGCCTGACGGTTGTTGGCTCCTATGGCGATCTGCGCCACATAGACGTGGCCGTAGCTCATGGCGATCATCGCAAGGTCCTTCTTGCCTAGCGCCTTGCCTGCGGCGGCAAACTTGGCCACAGCGCCCGTGGGCGTGGCCTTGCTGGACTGGCCGCCGGTGTTGGAATACACCTCGGTATCGAGCACCATGATCTTGATGTTGCGCCCGGAAGCCAGCACGTGGTCCAGACCGCCGAAGCCAATGTCGTAGGCCCAGCCGTCGCCGCCGAGCACCCATACGCTCTTCTTCACGAGGTAGTCCGCATGCATGCGAAGCTGCCCGGCCAGCGGACCCTTCATGTCTTCAAGAAGCTCCTTGAGCGCGGCCACGCGGCCCCTCTGCACGGACACGTCCTTGTCGCTGTCCTGACGGGCTTCCGTCAGATCCCGCACAAGGGACGCCGGCAGGCTTTCGCGCAGCGAGGCCAAGCAGGAAAGCGCGGTGGAGCGGCGATGTTCCGCAGCAAGCATCAAGCCGAAGCCGAACTCCGCGTTGTCCTCGAAGAGGGAGTTCGCCCATGCCGGGCCGCGACCCTCGGAGTCCGACGTGTAGGGCGTGGTCGGCAGGTTGCCGCCGTAGATCGAGGAACAGCCCGTGGCGTTGGCCACGATGAGGCGGTCCCCGAAAAGCTGTGTCAGCGTGCGGGTGTAGGCCGTCTGTCCGCAGCCGGAACATGCGCCGGAGAACTCGAAAAGCGGCTTGCGGAAAGGCAGCAGGCGCGGCGTCGGCGGCAGGCGATCCACCGTCGGCTGCGGCAAGGTGTTGAAGAAGTCCCAGTTGACGGACTCCTGCTCCATCAGAAGCTCGTCCACGGGCGTCATGGTAAGGGCGCGGGGCGTGCCCTCCGGGGCGTCTCCGCTCGGGCAGGCGGCCACGCAAAGGCGGCAGCCCGTGCAGTCAGCCGGGGAAACCTGAAGGACGAACTTCTCGCCCACCTGCGCGCCGGGGCCCTTGTAGTTGATGCTCTTGAAGCTGTCCGGCGCGGCGGCGAGGTCCGCCGTTTCGACGAACAACGGGCGTATGACCGCGTGCGGACAAATCTGGGCGCACTGGTTGCACTGCGTGCAGGCCTCCGGGTTCCATACGGGAATGGTCGTGGCGATGGCGCGTTTTTCGTATTTCGCCGTGCCCGTCGGCCATGTGCCGTCCACCGGGAAGGCCGAAACGGGCAACTCGTCGCCCTTGCCCTCTATGAGCGGCAAAGTGACGCGGGAGATGAAGTCGTCGCCCGTCGGGGCAAGCGGCTCTGCGGGCTTGTCCGCTTCGCACGCGCAGTCTTCTGCTGGAATCTCGACTTCGCTCAGTGCGGCCAGCGACGCCTCGATGGCGTCGCAGTTCTTCCTGACGACGACCTCGCCCTTCTTGCCGTAGGTCTTGCGGATGGCCTTCATGATCTGCTCGATGGCCTCGTCGCGGGGCAAAACCTCGCTGATGGCGAAGAACGCGGCCTGCATGATAACGTTGACGTGAGCGCCCAAGCCGCATGCCTTGGCGACTTTGGAGGCGTCGATATGGAAAAGCTTCAGCTTCTTCGCCCTGATCTGCGCGCGGACGCCGGAGGGCAGATTGCCCCACATTTCGGAGGCCTCGCATGGATAGTTGACCAAGAGGGTCGCGCCGGGGGCCGCGCTGTCCAGCATAGTCGGGTATCTCTTCAGGAAGCCCGCCTGATGACAGCCGAGGAAGTTGGCCTTGGCAATGAGGTACGGGGCGCGAATCTCGGACGGGCCGAAGCGAAGGTGCGAAACCGTCAGGCTGCCCGACTTCTTGGAGTCATAGACAAAGTAACCCTGCGCGAACAGCGGCGTCTGTTCGCCGATGATCTTGATGGTATTCTTGTTCGCGCCCACGGTTCCGTCCGAACCCAGACCGAAGAAAAGCGCGGCGCGCACGCCGGGCATGGGCAGGCGGAAGGAATCGTCCCATTCCAGCGAGCGGCCCGAAACGTCGTCGTGGATGCCCACTGAAAAATGATCCTGAGGCTCGTCCGCGCAAAGCATGTCGAAGACGGACTTCACCATGCCGGGGCTGAACTCCTTGGAGCCGAGACCGTAGCGACCGCCGACGACCATCACGTTCTCCGGGCCTAAGGCGCGGGAACAGCTACGGGCCTTGGACAGGGCCAGCGCGATGTCCAGATACAGCGGCTCGCCGATGGAGCCGGGTTCCTTGGTGCGGTCCAGAACGGCGATCTTTTTCACCGTCGGGGGCAGGGATTCGAGGAACAGCCTCGTGGCGAAGGGCCGGTACAGGCGCACCTTCAGCACGCCGACCTTCTCGTCCTTTTCGGCGAGGTGCATGGCCGTGGTGGCCGCCGTTTCCGCGCCGGAACCCATGATGACGATGACGCGTTCCGCCTCCGGGTGGCCCTCGTATTCAAAGGGCTTGTAGATGCGGCCCGTCAGCGCGGCGAAGCGGGTCATGACATCCTCAACAATCGTCACGCAACGCTTGTAGTAGGGGTTGACGGCCTCGCGGCCCTGAAAGTAGGTGTCCGGGTTCTGCGCCGTGCCGCGCAGCGTGGGCTTGTCCGGCGTGAGTCCGCGCATGTGGAACTCGCGCAGGGACTCCGGCTCCAGAAGCCCGTTGAGCACCTCGTCGTCCAGCATGAGGATCTTGTTGATCTCGTGCGAGGTGCGGAACCCGTCGAAGAAGTGCATGAACGGCAGGCGCGACTGCAAGGTGGCCGAGTGCGCGATGGCGGCCATGTCGTGGGCCTCCTGCACGCTGTTGGAGGCCAGAATCGCAACGCCCGTCTGGCGGCAGGCCATGACGTCGCTGTGGTCGCCGAAAATGGACAGCGCGTGGGTAGCCAAGGCGCGTGCCGTGACGTGCAGCACCATCGGCGTCAGCTCCCCGGCCAGCTTGTACATGTTGGGGATCATCAGCAGCAGGCCCTGAGAAGCCGTGAACGTCGTGGTGAGCGCGCCGCCCATCGCAACCCCGTGCACCGCACCCGCCACGCCGCCCTCGCTCTGCATCTGCACTACGCTGGGAACCTGCCCCCAGAGGTTCGGCTTGTTCTTTGAGGACCACTCGTCGCAACTCTCCGCCATCGGCGTGGAGGGCGTGATCGGGTAAATGGCGATCACCTCGCTCATACGGTACGCCACCGAAGCAGCCGCCTCGTTTGCATCCGTCGTTTTCCATTCCTGTTCGCGCCTTGAAATCATTCTGAAAATCTCCTCTGTGTTGCCCCGCCTGAGCGGCGGGATGAAAGTCGGACAACCTACTTTGCGATGCCGTAGATTCCGGCCAGAGCCTGCCAGAAACGCTTGGCCCAGCCGATGTACGTCACCTGAAAGTCCGCGCCCATATCCGTGCGCGGCAGGAAGCTCTTCGCGCCCAGCTTTGCCAGCGCGGCGTCCAAATCCTTGCCCGCCTGACAGAAATGCTCGTAGTCCTGATCGCCCATGCCGAGCACCGTGTAGCTCAGGTCCGGCATCGCGGCTGCGCTGGCAAGCGCCTTGTAGAAGGGCCGCGCCTTGGAAGGCGGCAGGCCGTCGTCCCATGTGGACACGATGAAGAGCACCGGGGTGGTCAGCGCGGCGAGGCTCGACACGTCGTAGTCGGCCATGTCATGCACCGTGGCCGCCACGCCGTTCTTTTCCGCGCGTTTGGCCACCTGTCCGGCCAAGGTGCTGCTGTTGCCGGTCTCGGTTCCGTAGATGATCGTAAGAATTTTATCGCTCATGATTAAGATTCCTTAGCTTAGGTGGTTACAAGGGACCGGCCCGAAGGCGCGGCCTTATTGAAAGTGTTCTTCTGCGGTTTCGCCTGACACACGGCTGCGCCGATGTTCATCTTGGGCGCGCACCAGCGGAAAGTGCCCTTCCGGGTTCCGCCGCTCAAGCCTATGGACTCGATGAGGTCCGGCGCGTCGCCCTGCCCGCTCACCGTGAAACGCAGGCGCGGATCGGCACTCGAAGCGGTCGCGCAATGCATGGACAGCTCGCGCAGCACGATGATCAGGTCGGTCTCGTCATACTCGCTGAAACCCGCAAGCGAGGACACAAGGCACAGCGAGGCCCCGGAGAGGCGCTCGGGCATCATGTCCATCACGACGGCGTGCGAGGCCGGATCGACGTCCGGCGCGAGGGCTGCCACCAGAGCCGGGCCGGACAGATCCCACTTGAAAGGGTCCTCCTCCCCGGTCTTGCCCAGCAGCCACTTGCTAAGCGCGCCGCTGGTTCCGGCCACCGCAAGCCTGCGGCACATCGAGTAATCGACTGCGTTATCCGTCTTCTCAACCTTGTATAGAATGAATCCCATTGTTTTAGCCCTGCTTTGAATTGCCATCACCGGAACAGGAGTTCCGAATTTCGAGAATTTCGCCGCTCGTAAGCGGTCTTTTCAACCTGCGGGCCAGCGCCCTGACGCGAGGCAGCATCTGCGCGATGACGCGCTCGTCCGGCTCGGCCCCGCTGGCCTCAAGCGCCCGGGCTAGGCTGTCGCGCCCGCAATGCACCCCGATTATGTCCGTCTGCCTGCTCCGTCCGAGCTGGGCCGGGTCGAAAGCCTCGTAAGTGCGCGTGTCCGCGCCAAGGCCCCGGCAGTGAATGCCGGATTCGTGACGGAAAGCCGCCGGACCCACCACGGGCTTGTCCTCGCGCATGGATCTTCCAGACGCCCTCGCAACCAGATCACAAAGCTCCGGCAACACACGCATATTGTAGGGCAGCTCCATGTTGCAGGACACCTTCAGGGCCATCGCAACCTCTTCGAGCGGGGCGTTGCCTGCCCGCTCCCCCAGCCCGTTCACGGTGACGCTGACGCTCTGCGCGCCGGCAATCACGGCGGCCACGGAGTTGCCCGTGGCCATGCCGAGGTCGTTGTGCCCGTGGAACTCCAGCGGCAAGGTCGGGCAGGCCCTGTGCAACCTGCCGATCATCTCCGCCGTGCGCAAAGGGTTCAGACAACCCACGGTGTCCGCAATGCGCAGGCGCGTCGCTTTCGCAAGATGCGCGGCGTGCGCCAAGTCCACCAGAAAGGACGGATCGGCACGCGAAGCGTCCTGAAGACCGATGCTGAAATGCTTGAAGAAGGAGCGCGCAGCGTCCGACACGGCCTCGATCTGGTCGAAGGCCCAGTTGCGGTCCCTGCGCCACGCGCGCAAGTGGATGTCGCTGGCGGGGATTGAGAAGTGGAACCCCGCAGCCCCCGTCCGCGACGCATCCACAACGTCCTTCTCAAGCGCACGCCCCCATGTGAGCACCCTGCCTGCGCCCACGGCATCGACGACGGCACGAATGTCGTCGATCTCCTCCTCGCCCATTGCGGGTATGCCAACCTCCATCTCCTCCACGCCGAGCGAGACGAGCAGACGGGCTATCGCCAGCTTCTCTTCGCGTGAGAAACTGACGCCAGCGGCCTGCTCGCCGTCGCGCAAAGTGGTGTCGATGAGGGTTGGCATCATTTTACCGGACCTATTCCACGGCGATCATGACGTTGCTTGCCTTGATCACGGCGTACGCCATACCCCCGACCTTGAGGGCAAGAGCTTCCGACGCGTCTTTGGTTATGATGGAAACGATCTCGCTTCCACCTTCCACAACAAGCACGACTTCGGTGTTGATCATGCCCGTTCTGATTTCCTTGATGGTCCCCTTGAGGACGTTTCTGGCGCTGACTTTCATGATAACCTCAGGTTTGTTTGCAGTTTCCGCTCCTCCGATACGCTGATCGTGGAAGCATGACGAAAATCACTTGATAAGGTACTGCTCCGCTACCTCGCCCTCCTCAATGGCGTCGAGGATGTCGTCGATCTTGCTCTCGTTGATCTTGCCGTAGAAATGCCCGGCGGGATAGTCGATGAGCACGGGTCCGTGGGCGCACATGTTCATGCAGCCAGTCATGGCGATCTCGACGCCGTCCAGCATGCGGTCCTTTACCTCGCTCTGGAGGTAGGACAGCAGGGCCAGCGCGTCCTTGTTCTTGCACGTGCCGTTAGGCTCGCCGTTGGCGCGTATGCTTCCGCATACGAAGAGATGGTGTGTGGGTCTGTTCATTATATTGTGTTCCTTTGTTGTTGCGAAAAATATTCTAGCCGCAGCCCGTTCCGTCGCCGCCGCAAGTCACGCCCTTGCCGCAGCCCTTGCTTTCTCGGGAGAGCATGGGCGGAAGCGTCTCGCCGTGATAGACGTGGTCCAGACCGGCCTCGATCAGGCCCTCCATCTCAAGCACCGCGATGCTGCGCTTGAGCAGAACCTCGCGCGGCGAAGGGCCGGCCACGCTGACGAGGATCGTGCGGCAGTCTCCCAGCACGTCCGCCAGTTCCTCCCAGCGGTTTTCCCTGCCGCCGGGCGGCGGAGCCTGCCTTGTCCCGATCTCGATGTAGCTGCCGGGGTCTTCAGCGTCCGGCCCGAAGATCATGAACTCGGTCGTCTCGCCAAGATGCATGTTCACCAGCAGGCCCTCGCGCGTGGCCACGGCCACGTAGGGACGCTTCTGCGCGGGATTCAGGGGAAGTGCCGCGCTCTTCATGAGCAGGGCCTGCAGCTCCTCCGACATCGGCTCGCTGAGCTTGCCTATGGCGTCGGCGCGGCAGCGCGCGCAGTGCGTCATCTGGTTGACGTGCTCCCCGCATTCCAGCCGCACGCGGAAGCGCATTTTGGAGTCCGGCTCGACAAGATTCTCAAAGGCGGTCCCGGCCACGGGCAGAAGCGGTATGCAGTTCATCAGGTCCGCCCCCATCGACGCCACGACCTTCGCAATGGCGGGCAGGTGCTGGTCGTTGATGCCCGGCACTATGATGGCGTTGACCTTGGCTATCATGCCGTAAGCCTTGATGGTCTTCAGCGCCCAGAGCTGCTTCTCGACCATCAGCTTTCCGGCTTCAATGCCGCGGTAAATCTTCTTCTCGTGCCGCGCCCACGCATAGACCTTGGCGGCTATGACCGGGTCCACCGCGTTCATGGTGATCGTGACGTGGCTGACCTGAAGGCGGGCCAATTCCGCGACGATTTCCTCCGTCAGGCCAAGGCCGTTGGTGGACAGGCAGAGGATGATCTCCGGGTATTTTTCGCGCACGAGGCGCAGCGTTTCCATAGTTGCCTCGATGTTGGCCATCGGGTCGCCCGGCCCCGCGATGCCGACCACGGTTATGTCGTCGCGCAGGTCGAACACGCCGTCCAGATACGCCAGCGCCTGACCGGGGGAAAGGTTTGTGGAGGTGACGCCGGGGCGGCTCTCGTTGACGCAGTCGTATTTCCGGTTGCAGTAATTGCACTGGATGTTGCACTGCGGGGCCACGGGTAGGTGGACGCGGCCCACCTTGTGGCAGACCTCCTTGTTGAAACAAGGATGGTTGTCCAGATTGATGTTCCCGGGGCGGGGCTTGTCTGTGGCGGTGCTTTCCATGATGTCTTACAGGTATGAATAGCCGATCGGGTTGGACTCCTGCCGGTGCTCCAGCAGGGCGTTTACAATACTGTCGAACAGGGCCTGCGTGCCCTTGTAGCCGACGCATAGCTGGCGCTGCGCGCCAAAGCGGTCATGTATGGGGAAACCGATGCGCACGAGGGGTATCTTCAAAGAGCGCGCCAGCGGGGCGGCCTTGCTGGTCCCGATCACAAGATCCGGCATCGCCTCGCGCACTGCGGCGTCCAGCTTGTGGTGGTCCGTTCCGGGCAGGATGCGCACATCCTCGACGCCGCCCACGATCTCGGAGGCGAAGAAGTCCTTCCACGCCCTGGGCTTCGTGCCGCAGGCGCAGATGACGGGCCTCGCGCCGATCTCCGAAAGGAAACCCGCGACGGCAAGAACCATGTCCGGGTCGCCCACGACGGCCACCTTCACCCCGGCAAGGTATTTGTGCGCATCGACGTAGGAATCCAGCAGTCTGCCCCGTTCGGCCAGCAGACAGTCCGGCGTCGGGTTGCCGGAAATCGCGGCCAGAGCCGCCATAAGCTTGTCGTTTGAGCGCAGACCTATCGACAGGCCGAGGGGGAAATTCGGAACGTTGAAGCTCTTGTCAAGCCACGCGCCCGCGCTCTCGGACACGGTCAACATGTGCCCAAGCTCCACGCTGCCGAGCGCCTTGCCCATCGAGGCTATGTCCGAAATTGGCGTGCCTCCGGGGGAAATGCGGTGGTAAGTATCCCATGATTCGCCCTCCAGAGTGTCCGAATAATCCGGCAGCATCACGGCATTCATGCCGAAAAGGCCCGCCAGTTCGCGCAGGTGGCGCAGGTCGGCGCACGACACCATGCCCGGCATGATGTTGACCGTGGGAACCTCGAACGCGGCGGCGTCCGCCTTTGCGAAATGCTTCACCATCGCCTTCACGGCGGCGTGGAAGCCCTCGCTGTGACTGCCGCTGTACGCGGGAGTGGAGACGTGGACCAGCGGCGTGCGGGAGGAAATCTCCGCGTCCTTCTGGCAGTCCCGGATCATGGCGATCATGTTCTCGCCTATGGTCTCGGAAAGGCAGGTCGTCGCCACGCCGATCACTTCGGGCGCGTACTGGCTGATGGCGTTGTCCACCCCGGCCTTGAAGTTGCGAGAGCCGCCGAAGATGGCGTCCTGCTCCGTGAAGCTGGAAGACGCGATGTCCACCGGCTCGCGGAAGTGGCTGATCATGTAACGGCGGATGTACGTCGCGCAGCCCTGAGAGCCGTGCAGGAAAGGCAGGCAGTTGCGCACGCCCTTGAACACCATGGCCGCGCCCAGCGGGGCGCAGACCTTGCAGGCATTGCGCGTGGCGTGCAGCGGCTCGTTGACGGTGGCGCTCTCGTTGTCCATTTAGAGGGCCTCCGTTTTCATGCCCGCGCGGCGCGGAACAAACTTCCACACCGGGCTGAGGACAGAGTTTGCCACCTCTTCGGCGAAGTTGAGCATGCCCTTGAACCCGGCCAGCGGGATCTTGCGCTCGTGGTTGTGGTCGCAGAACGCCACGCCGAGCTTGAAGGCGATGGGCCGTTCCTTCACGCCGCCGATGAACAGGTCCACGTCCTTTTCCATGACGAACTTGGCCAGTTCCAGCGGATTGGAGTCGTCCACGATGATCGTGCCGGGGTCGCAAATCTCGCGCAGCGCGTCGTAATCGTCGGCGTTGCCCGTCTGCGTCCCGGCAAGGACTGTCTTCATGCCCAGCGCGCGCAAGGCCGTGACAAGCGAAAGCGCCTTGAATGCGCCGCCCACGTAGAGGGCGGCCTTCTTGCCGCGCAGCTTCTTGCGGTATTCCTTAATTCTGGGCATCACGGCGCTGATTTCCTCGCGCACAAGCGCCTTGGCGCGGTCCATCACGGACTCGTCGCCGAAGAACTGCGCCGCGTCGTAAATGGCCTTCGCTGTGTCCTCCATGCCGAAGAAAGAGACCCGCTTGAAGGGGATGCCGAAACGCTCCTGCATCTCCTTGGCGAGGGCGGTCATGGAGCCGGAGCACTGCACGAGGTTCAGCTTCGCGCCGTGGGCGCGCTGCACGTCGCCCACCCTGCCGTCTCCGGTGAGCGTGGACACCACCTCGATGCCGATCTTCTCAAAGTATTCGCGGATCATCCACGCCTCGCCCGCGATGTTGAACTCGCCGAGCAGGTTGATGCTCACGGGGCCGATGTCGCCGATGTCGCCCGTGCCGATGAGCGTGGAAAGCGCGTCGCAGGCGGCCTGATAACCGAGCTTCTTGGTCCCCTTGAAGCCGGGGCTGTCCACGGGGATGACCGGGATGCCGTGCTTCGCGCTGGCCACCTTGCAGATGGAATTCACGTCGTCGCCGATCAGGCCCACGATGCAGGTGGAATAGACGAACGCCGCCTTGGGATGCAGGTCTGTGATAAGCTCGTCAAGCGCCGCCTTGAGCTTCTTTTCCCCGCCGAAAATGACTTCCTTCTCCGCGATGTCCGTGGAGTAGCTGTTGCGGTGCATCTGCGGCCCGGAAGAGAGCGAACCGCGAATGTCCCAGTTGAAGGCCGCGCAACCGATGGGACCGTGCACGATGTGTACCGCGTCCGCTATCGGGTATAGAACGACACGGGAGCCGCAGAAAGCGCATGCCCTCTGCGTTACCGAACCGGCCAGACTGTTGCGGTCGCAGACAAAAGCGCCGCCCCCGCCCTTGCGCCAGACCTGATCCCGGCGTCCTTCCAATATGGCTATGTTTTCGTCCTCGTTCATCGCGTTCAACTCCTTGCCTGAGGGCGGGTACCCCTACCCGCGCCCGTTTACCGGACCCCGCCCCGGGGATTGGGCCGGTCCCCCGATTTGGACCGGCCCCTGCCCCGAGGACAGTATTGTGATGAGATGCGAAAGAAGAGAGATCAGAGAACCAGCTCGATCTTCTCGTCGGGAGAATTGCGCTCCTGATAGTCGAAGAAAGCGTCGGAAATCTTCTCGATAAGGCGCATGGCTCCCATGTAACCGACGGTCGGGAAGGCGCGGTGGCCCACGCGGTCCATGATCGGGAAGCCGAAGCGGATGAAGGGAATGTTGCCCTCTGCGCGGGCGACGAACTTGCCGAAGCCGTTGCCCATGAGCATATCGACCGGATTCCTCTTGATCCACTGGTGAAGGTAGTGGATGTCGCTGTAAGCCTTTACTTCGACGTCCGGGTTCTTCTCGGCGCAGATGGCCTTGATGGACTCCTCGAAGGCCTTGCCGGGCGTGCCGGTGATGGCGATGGAGGGAATCATGTCCAGCTCGACAAGGAAGCGGGTCATGGCGACCACCTGATCGGGATCGCCGAACACGGCCACCTTCTTGTTGTGCATGTACTGAGCCATGTCGCTCATCATGTCGATCAGGCGGCCTCGCTCCTCCTCGATGGTGGCGGGAACGGAAATCTGACCCGCGATGCGGACGGCGTCGATGAATGCGTCGGTGTTGGCAAGGCCGAAGGGCAGTTCCAGCAGCTTGGACGGCACGTTGCACTTCTTCTCAAGCGCCTCCGCAGCCGCCTTGGAGCAGAGCGGGCCCATTGCGATGGTCTGGAAGCTGTCGCCCATTGCCTTGATCTCGGCCAGCGTGGTTCCGCCGGACGGATACATTTCGTAGTGCCCTGTGTGGGCACAGTCCAGAACGGCGCTCGTGTCCGGGAAGAGGATGAAGTTCATGCCCATCTCCTTGACCATGCGCTTGATCTCGCGCATGTCGGCGGGTTCGACCCAGCCGGGGAAGATGTTCACGGTGTTCTTGGTCTCGCCGGAGCTTTCGCTGAAGTATTTGATCGTGGAGGCGCACTGGTTGGAGAAGCCCGTCACGTGCGAACCGACGAAGCTCGGCGTGTTGGTGTGCATCACAATCTGGTCGGGGCTGAGTTTGCCCTCGTTCCTTGCTCTTGCGATGATCATCGGGATGTCGTCGCCGATGACCTCGGAAAGGCAGGTTGTGTGCACTGCCACAAGCTCCGGCTTGTAGATCGTGAAGATGTTTTCCAGCGCCTGCGTCAGGTTGGCCATGCCGCCGAACACGGACGCGCCCTCTGTGAAGGAACTGGTCGTGGCGACGATCGGTTCCTTGTAGTGGCGGGTCAGGTGGCTGCGGTGATACGCGCAGCAGCCCTGCGAACCGTGGCTGTGAGGCATGCAACCGTGTATGCCCAGCGCGGCGTACATTGCGCCTATGGGCTGACAGGTCTTGGCCGGATTCACGCGCAGCGCACTGCGCTCGCGGATTTCTGAAGTTGTTCCATCAAGCATTGTCGTGATCTTTCCTCGAATTGTTTGTGCGTTACGCGTTGACGGGTTCGACGGGAACGGAGGCCTCGGTGGCCGGGGCTGGCGTGTGCCAAGGCGCGTGGATGAACTTCCAGATCTTGGTGGAAGTCATGCGGTCGATTTCATGGAAGAAGTTGATCGCGCCCTTGAAGCCCGCGTAGGGGCCTCCGTAGTCGTAGCTGTGAAGCTGTTTGCAGGGCACGCCCATCTTCTCGATGACGTATTTGTCCTTGATGCCGGAGCAGATCACGTCCGGGTGATAAATCTCGATGAGCTTCTCCATCTCGTGGTGCGAGATGTCGTCGATGATCAGGGTGTCCTTGCCCATCTGGCGCATCATGCCCTCGTAGTCGCTGAAGCTGAAATCTTCGCTTTCCATCTCCTTCTTGCGGTCGGCCACGCCGCGCAGGTTAAAGCGCGCAGGATCGGCCTCGACCTCGATTTCCTCGATGTTGCGCGAGTCGGCGTCCACCTTGATCTTTGGCAGAACGTCGCGGCCTTCGTAGTCGTCGCGGTGGGCAAACTCGTAACCGGCGCTTATGACCTTCATGCCCATGTCGTCAAAAAGGTCCTGATAATGGTGGGCGCGCGAACCGCCGACGAAAAGGGCTGCCTTCTTGCCGGTGGTGCGCTTCTTGACGTCTTCGATCACCGGGCGGACCTGCGCCATCTCGGCGGCGATGACTTCTTCAACGCGGTCGATCAGGGCCTTGTCGCCGAAGTACTTGGCAATCTTGCGCAGGCTCTTCTTCGTGCCGTTCAGGCCGATGAAGTTCACCTTGAACCACGGAATGCCGAACTTGACCTCCATCATCTGCGCCATGTAGTTGATGGAACGGTGGCACATGACCACGTTCAGGTCGGCCATGTGACAGTTGCAGATCTCGTCGTAGCTTACGCCGCCGGAAAGTGTTCCGATAACGTGGATGCCGCAGAGGCGCAGCACGCGGTCGATTTCCCAAGCGTCTCCGCCGATGTTATATTCACCGAGAATATTCATCGTGTACTTGTGCTTGGGGTCCACCGGGGTGTCGTCCAAACCGATCATGTGCTTGAACACGCCGTTGTTGGCGATGTGGTGACCGGCGGACTGGGACACGCCCTTGTAGCCTTCGCAGGAGAAGCCGAACACGTTGATGCCCAGCTTTTCCTTCATCTCTCGGCAGACCTTGTGGATGTCGTCGCCGATCAGGCCCACC
>JBAZHO010000014.1:0-13766 GCA_041652375.1 Opitutales bacterium
GCGGTGAACATCCGGGAAACCGCCGCCATTGGCAGTCCGGATTCGAAATCGGTCCATATCCTCAGCGCCGCCGCGCCCTGCCACACCAGCATGGGCAGGCCGTTGCTGGCGCGGATGTGCCGCGTGGCGGCCTCCATCAGCAGGGCGCTTGCGTGCCTGCCGTAGGTCGTGTCGAACACGGCGGCCTTGTCTGTGAAGATCGAAAGGTGGATTGGCGAGGGGTCTGTGGACTTCAGGCCGAGGCTCGTGGCGTTGATTATCAGCGCGTCCTTGGGCAGGCCCGCCGTGGCGGCTTGGGTCAGGTCGAAGCTGCGCATGCGTCCGTCCTTGTCCACATGCCGCAGTTTGTCCACAAGCTCCGCGAGCCTGTCCGCGCTGCGGTTGCCTATCCAGAGGCTGCGGCAGTGCGACATGAGGCAGATCGCGCCGATTGCCCGCGCGGCCCCGCCAGCGCCTAGCATCACCACGTCCCGGTCGTGCAAAAGATCGTTCAACGGCTCGCCCCGGACGGCAAGCTCAAGGCCCGTTCCGTCGGTGTTGAAGCCTGTCCAGACCCCGTCCTGCAGTTTGAGCGTGTTCACCGCGCCGGACAGCATGGCCATTGGGTGGACCTTGGCCGCGTAACGCAGGGCCTCCACCTTGTGCGGTATGGTCAGGTTCAGCCCCCGAAAGCCCTTGGCGGCCAGCAGGGTCAGCGCCTCCTCGAGCTGATCCGGCGGAACCTCCACGCGGTAGTAGCGCCACGAGTCAAAGCGAGGGTCGTCTTTTGCCATCACGGCCAGCGCGGCGTTGTGCATCTGCGGGCTGACGCTGTGGCGTATCGGCCAGCCCAGCACGGCCAGCGGCGTGATGCCGGAAAAGTCCGCCCGCCGGACCTCGTCCATCGTCAAGGTCGCCCCGGCGTCGGGGCACGCGCCGGAAGCTGCGGGAGGGTTTGGTTCGGCGGGATCCATGACGGGGAGCTAATGCTGGGGGCCGAATCCGCGCATGACGGTTTCGTACGCCTGAAAGAAGCCCTCGAACATGCGGCTCTTCGCAACATTTTTCCGTTTAGAAAACTGTATGGCCAACACGCGGCAGCACACGTACAGCACGTGGCTGTCCGCGAGAGGGTTGAACCACGCGGGGTCGGGTTCGATGTCGTTGTCGCGCAGCATCTCGAAGATCTGGGTCGGCTGACGGAAGGCCCCCCGGTCGAAAGGATCGACGAAGAACGGATGCCCGTCGTCCGCCTCCGCGCGGCAGCCGACCATGAAGCGCCCCGGCATGTCGATCAGGTCCAGCATAAGGCCGATCCGCCTTGCCACCAGAATGTACACCACGCAAAGGGCAAGGGGCAGACCGCGCCTGCGCCGCAGCACCTGCGCGATGGCGATGTTGGCCGGGTCGTCCCCGCCATCTGTCACGCCGCGAAAGCCGTATTCGTGAAAGAGCGTGCGGTTGAGCAGCTTGCAGCGTTCGAGCGGTCCCATGCCCGGCGCGACGAGCGAGCCTGCGCGGGCGGCTATCGCGTCGATGGCCTGCGTCACGCCGTCGGTGTCCAGCCCCGGAATCGCGGCGGCGGAAATGAGGATGGACCCGGTCAGAAGATCGTTTCCGCCCTTCTCGATGAAGCTCTTCATGGCCATGCCGGGGGAGATGCTCTCCAGCTCTTCGAGCATGACGCGCGCGGCGGCGCTACGAAGTTCCGTGCCGGACTTTGCCAGCCTGCGCAGGACGATCTGTCCGGGTTCGCCGAGTCGCCTGAACTCGGCAAGCACAGCCTCGTGAACGCTTGGGCTGGCGTCGTCGATGAGGGCGCTCAGCGCATCCTCGCGCTCTTTGCTGATGATTCGGTCCACTTTTGAAACATTAACAATACTTAGCGCCCGCTTGGCAACTGCCATTTGAGCTGCGAAAACCACGCGCCGCAGTGAAATGGGCCGGGCCCGCGCAAAGAGTGCTGCACTCTCAGTGCTCAGAATGTCCACATTTTGATCGAAAATTCTATTAGACAGCTCTGCTGCCTGATGCGTCAGGATGAAGAGATATAGCGTTTTTCAAAAGTACGCCGAAATTGCAGACGAAGAGTTTATCCGCAGATAAGAAGGGATTTACGCAGATTATTGAAAAATAAGACGTTCTGATTTTCCAATCCCTTTTTATCCCTGCTTATCTGCGGATAAAATTCTGGGTTTGATTTCGGTTTTCTTTTGGAAATTGCTATAATGCGCTACGCGTCCTGTGCGTCGGAGCCGTGCAGCGCGTGGCAGATGCACACGGCGGCGGCGTCGGACTCGTCCGGGGGCAGGGCCTCTGGCAGCTTCAGCATGGCCTGTATCTGCCCGGCCACCTGTTCCTTGCTGGCGGCTCCGTAGCCGCTCACGGCCTGTTTGACGCGCCGGGGCGGATACTCGTTAACGGGCAGCCCGGCCAGCGCCATGGCGGAAATCGCCGCTCCGCGCGCCGCGCCCATCACGAGGGCCGTGCGGGAGTTCTGCACGTAGATGGTCTGCTCAAGGGCGCAGTGGACGGGTTTGAAGCGTTCGATGGCCTCCGCAACGCCCTTGTGTATCTCGCCCAGACAGGCGGACATTTCCATCGACGCCTTGTGTTTGAGCGTGCGCGAGTAGAGCAGGGTCCAGTCCCCGCCGCGCACGTCCAGCACGGCCAGCCCCGTGCCGCGCAGGGATGGGTCCACGCCCAGCACGATGCCTTCGAAGCGGCGGGGCTTGATGACGGGGACCTGCGCGGCGCTCGGCTTGAGGCGGCCATCGAGTTTCGCGGCCCAGAGTTTGCGGGTTGACTGGCTCATGGGTTGGGGTGCTGGTCCGCGCCTTCCGCGCCGGGGGGAATTATCGTCTCGATGGGGACTATGGTGAAGCGTTTTCTCGCCCCTTCCCCCGCCGGGGCTTCGGTTCCCGTGGCGATGACTTGCGAGCCGCCGTCCAGACAGTCCCAGAAGGCGGCGCGGCGCACGGGGTCGAGTTCGCCGATGATGTCGTCCGCCAGTATGACCGGGACGATGCCCGTGCGCGTTTCAAGCCAGCGGGACTGGGCGAGGCGAAGGGCAAGCACGAGCCCGCGCTGCTGCCCTTCGGAAGCGTAATCCCGCGCAGGGCGACCTTTGATGAGCAGGTCGAAGTCGTCCAGATGTGGGCCGATGCAGGAGGAGCCTCGGGCGAGATCCCTTGCGCGGGACTCCGCGAAACTCCGTGCGAAGCCCTCGGCGCTGTCCCCGGGCAGGTCCGGGCGGTAGGCCAGCCCCGGCTCTTCGCTGGAAGGGGCCATGCTGGCGTAGGTTTCGCGCAGCAGGGGCGCAAGTTGCGCAAGGGCCGTGGCGCGCGCGCCGACCAGTTCCTGCGCCGCGCAAGAGAGGGGCTGCTCGAAGGCGGACAGTTCGGCGTCCCCGGCCCCGGTGCGGAGCAGGCTGTTGCGCTCCTTGAGCGCCCTTGTGTAGCGGCGCAGCGCGTCGAAGAAGGACGGCGCGGCCCCGGCGAGCATCATGTCCATGAAGCGGCGGCGGCACTGCGGCCCGGCCCGCAGAAGCTGTATGTCCTGAGAGGACAGGGGCACGCTTGGGAAGCGGCCCATCAGATCTGCCAGACGGTCCAGCGGATTTCCGTCCACGGACACGGCCTTGCCGCCGGAGCGCAGGGATATGTCCACGCTCAGTCCGCCTTCGCGTTCCTGTTCCAGCGTGCAGATCACGCGGGCCTGCCGTGTCCCGTGGCGTATCATCGCGCGGCTGTCCGAACAGCGGAAGGAGCGCAGGGCGCTCACAAGCCCCAGCGCCTCCAGAATGCTGGTCTTGCCCCGTCCGTTGCCGCCGAGAATGAACAGCGGCCCCTCGCCGATGCGCAGGGAGGCAAGGGGCATGTTGCGGAAATCCTGAACGTCCAGAGCGGTGAATCTCACGGTAAGCGAGAATCCTGCCAAGAGCCGTCAGTTGCAACGCTGAAGCTCCGCGCACTAACAACAGAAAACCCGCGCTGGTAAAGGCACGGGTTATAGCGATGGCCAACAGTTTCCCGAAATAGAAATCGAATCTGTCGATGAATCGGGGCAACTGACGTATGCACACACACCGGACGCCTCGGAGAGGCGTCCCTACCAACAGATTGCGCATCAACGTCTTAGGGGTAGGGACGGCTCTCCGAGCCGTCCGGGGAGACACGTGTTCGTCCTGCGGCTTCAAATTGGCCGACTTTTGGCAACCGCTATATCCGTGAAATCGTGCCTGCGGGCAGGCTTTACTGATCGATCGTCACGGTGCCCTTGAGCACGTGCCAATACAGATTGCTGGGCAGGGTGGCGATGTAGAGGTTCACGTTGTAGCGCAGGGTCAGGTAAACGTGCAGCTCCGTGGGCTGGCTGTCCATCGTGTGGCTCAGGTTGAAGTCCGGGACTGCCGCGGCCTGAACGTTGATGCTGGGCATGTTGCAGCGGCGGGCCAGTTCGCGCTGCCCGGTGATGGCCGATCCGTCTTCGGATACTTCGTAGCGCACATGCTGTCCTTCGGGGAAGCGCCCGTCCTGCATGCTCTCGCGCACCCGGTAAACCCAGAATCCGCTGCCGGATGGGGCGGGAAGGACGATGGTCTTGAATTCGGAATCCTCGCAGGGAAGCGGCTGCGTGCCTTCAACCAGCTCCTGTGCCTTGATCATGGCCAGTTCCGGGGCGGAGAAAGGAGCGACCGCACCGGCGGGGACGACTGTGGTTCCGTTGTCAACGTCGAACAGCACGTCCGCGACGGGCGCGTAGTTGTCCGCCCCATCCTTGCTGAAGAAGCGCACGCGCCATTGCTCGCCGGGAATCACGATCGAACCGGTTATGGCGCTCCGTTCGGCAGGCTGGGTGTTTTCCGCCAGAACGAAGCTGGCCGCGTCGGCAAGGGCTTCGTAACGGTACAAGTTCCAGCCTGTGGCTTCCGCCTCGCGCACAACGTTGTTCAGCGAGGTCGGCTTGCGCGGCATCCGCTTGTTGAATTCGATGATGTTGTCTCCTGAAGCCGTGTCCTTGGTCAGTAACTGGGCTTGGACGCCAGTCGCGGAGAAGATGGAAAGGAGGGCGAAAATCGGGAGGATGCGTGGGGTCATGACGGGAGGGGTAAGACTGAATGTTTTACGCAGGAGTAACACTGCATTCATAGATTATCATTGATGATCATGCCAGCGGAAAGTTGGTAACGTTTTTCCTGCGGGCATAAGTGATTGGTCTGTATGGCCATGCGCGGACGGGTGAACTGCGGGGTCCGATGCGGTCCGGCGGGTTGGGTTACGGACAGCTACAAGTATTAATCGGCGCATGAGTAAAAAAAGAGAGGGCCTGACGGCCCTCTCTTATAAATAAGAATGTTACAAATGCAGGCGAGCGGTCTATTTCTCCTTGAACATGGCCGCGAGCGCGCTGACGGTCGCCTTGGCGTCCCCGTAGATCATGCGGGTTTTTTCAAGGAAATAGAGCTTGTTGACAAGGCCGGAGAAGCCCGCGCCCTTGCCGCGCTTGAGCGCGAACACGGTGCGCGCCTTGTAGGCGTCGATGATGGGCATGCCGTAGATCGGGCTTGACGGGTCGTCCGCCGCGGCGGGGTTTACCACGTCGTTCGCGCCGATGACCATCGCCACGTCCACCATTTCCATAGTGGGGTTGACGGCGTCCATCTCCACGAGCTGCTCGTAGGGCACGTCCGCCTCGGCCAGAAGCACGTTCATGTGACCGGGCATGCGGCCCGCGACCGGGTGGATCGCGTAGCGCACTTCCGCGCCGTTGGCTTCCAGCAATACGCCCAGTTCCTTCACGGCGTGCTGCGCCTGCGCCACGGCCATGCCGTAGCCGGGGATGAACACCACGCTGCGGGCCGCTTCGAGCACGTAGTAGGCGTCTTCCACGCTCACGCCCTTCATTTCGCCCTCTACCGCCGCGCCGCCTTCGGTGGCTGTGCCGAAGCCGCTGAACAGAACGTTGGCCAGATTGCGGTTCATGGCCTTGCACATTATGATCGTGAGCACGAAGCCGCTCGCGCCGACCAGACAGCCGGACACGATCAGCACGTTGTTGGCGATCACGAAGCCAGCCGCCGCAGCCGCGAGGCCGGAGAAGCTGTTCAGGAGGGAAATCACCACGGGCATGTCGCCGCCGCCGATGGGCAGCACGCCGAACACGCCGAGCATCAGCGCCAGCACGATGATCGCCAGCATGGCAGGGTAGGCCACTTCGAAGCCGGGCTGCACGCACATGACCACAAGGGCCGCCGTCAGCAGCAGCGCCAGCAGGGCGTTGAACGCCTTCTGCCCCTTGAAAGTAACCGCGCGCCCGGAGACCTTTCCGGCCAGCTTGAGGTAGGCCAGCATTGAGCCTGTGAAGGTTATGCCGCCGATCCAGAGCGTGCACCAGATGACGATGTTGCTAAAGTAGAACTCGCCCTGCGTGTGCTCAAGGTAGCCTGTCCAGCCGTAGCCCATGATGCGCTCGTACTCGGCCCAGCCGACCAGCAGCGATGCAAGACCGCCGAAGCCGTTGAACAGGGCCACCATTTCCGGCATGGCGGTCATCTTGACCATCTTCGCCGCGATGAGGCCGATTGCGGAACCGACGACTATGCCCGCGACGATCCACGTGTAGTCAAGGCCGGAGTAAAGCAGCGTCGCCACGACGGCGATCAGCATGCCTATGGAGGAAATCGTGTTGCCCTTGCGTGCCGTGTCGGCCCGCCCGAGCATCTTGATGCCGTAGATGAAGAAGACAGAGGACACGATGTAGGCCAGATCGATCAGCTTCACGTTGAAGCCGCCGATGGCCGTCATGGTTGCGAGAGTCTGTGAGGATATGAGGGCGTTCATCGTTATTTGCCCCCCTTCTTCTTGAACATGGCGAGCATGCGGTCAGTCACCACGTAGCCGCCGACCACGTTGACCGTGGCCATCACCACGGCGATGAAGCCGAGGATGCCGATGACGTGGCCTTCGCCGGACGTCACCGCGAGCAGCGCGCCGACGATCGTTATGCCGCTGATTGCGTTGGACCCCGACATGAGGGGCGTGTGGAGCTGCGAGGGAACCTTCGCTATTAGCTCCAGCCCCAGAAATGCCGCTAGGGTGAAAATGAAGAGCAGTTGTGTGATGTCCATTTTACGGAAAAGTTGCTTGTTGTATGCCGTGTCGGCTCTTTATGCCGTCTTGAAGCGTTCGTGGACCACGGCTCCGCCGTGCGTGATAAGGCAGCCCTTGATCAGCTCGTCCTCCAGCTTGAGGGCGAACGCCTGTCCCTTCTTGTCCCAGAAATGATCGAGGAAGTTGGAGAGGTTGGCCGAATACATCTGGCTGGCGTGATAGGGGACGCTGTTGCCTTCAAGGCAGGTGTCGCCGATTATCAGCACTCCGTTGGGCGTCTTCACTTCCTTGCCCGCCTGCGTCAGCTCGCAGTTGCCGCCGTTTTCGGAGGCCGCGAGGTCCACCACGATGGAGCCGTTCTTCATACCGTCCACCATAGCCTTGGTGAGCAGGATGGGGGCCTTGCGACCGAAGAGCTTCGCCGTGGTGATGACGATGTCGGCCTGTGCGCAGACTTTGGCCATTCCGGCCTGCTGCATGGCGATCTGTTCCGGCGTGAGGGCCTGCGCGTAGCCTTGCGCCGTCTGCCCGGTCTCGCCGATGTCGATCTTCACGAACTTCGCGCCGAGGCTCTTTACCTGCTCCTCGACGACTGGGCGGGTGTCGAAGGCTTCCACGCGCGCGCCGAGGCGCTTCGCGGTTGCGATGGCCTGAAGGCCCGCCACGCCAACGCCGATGACGAACACCTTCGCGGGGCTGAGCGTGCCCGATGGGGTCATCATCATGGGCAGGATGCGGTTCATGCGTTCCGCCGCGCGGACGACGGCTGCGTAACCGGCCAAGTTCGCCTGCGAGGAGATGGCGTCCATCTTCTGCGCCAGAGTGGTGCGCGGCATCATTTCCATGGACACGGCGCTCACGCCCGCCTTGGCAAAGTCGTTGATCAGATCCTTCTCGTTGAAGGGATCGAGGAAGGACACGTGAAGCGCGCCCTTCTTCATCTGCGCGATTTCCGCCGCAGGGGGCTTGCGCAGGCGCAGGACGATGTCCGCACCGGCAATGGCCGCCGAGCGCAGCGCCGTGAGGGCCGCGCCGGACTGGGTGTATTCTATGTCCTGATAGCCGCTGCGCTCGCCAAGGCCTTGCTCGACGCTGACTTCCGCGCCAAGCGCGATGAGGCGCTTTGCGTCGGACGGTATTAACGCGCAACGGTTTTCGTTTTCTGGTTCCTTCGGGACGAATATCTTCATCGGAAAAGATTTGGTTCGAGGGCCGACAAGGGTACAGCCGCCCCTTTAATTAGTACATGCGCGGCACATGCCGCAAGGGCGAAGTGCGGGAATGCGCGGCTGATGGCTTCCAGAATGGCCTCAGCGCTCACTTTTCGGAGGCATCGCCCACGCGCCGCAATATCTGGAAGCCCCCGACTTGCGCCACCATCTCCATCCGGGGCAGGGAGCCGTCGGCGCTCATGCTCCAGCGCAACTGCATCATGGCGTTCGCGGGAATATTGTATTCCGGGCTGAAGATTCGGAACTCGTCGTCCGGATGCAGGCCTTCCGCCGTGGTGTCCAGATTTGTGATCCCGTGGGCCAGAAACAGGGCTATGTCCCAGTCGATGAAGGCTTTTGTGAAGCCGTCCACCTTGTGGATGCTGGGCAGCCAGTCCATCATGTTAAGATCGTATCCGATGCGCGCGCTGTCCCGTCCTTCGGCCTTGATGATGCGGGCGAGTTCCCCGATGGCCTGTTCGCCCCGGCCTCGTTCTCCGCCGGGCCAGCGTCTGAAAGCTCCCCGGGCCAGTTCTCCAAGGCGCGGGTTCATGGCGAAGGTCATCACCGCGATCGCGCCAAGGGGCAGCAGCGCCCGGCGGTTGCGGATGCGGACAGTGCCCAGCGCGGACCCGATCAGCGCCGCCTCGGACATCCATATCCACCAGAACCGCCGGTTTCCCGACGCAATTTCGTTGGCGGGCAGCATCAGCGCGAGCAGCAGGGTCGGAACCAGAACGCCCGTCAGCAGGACGGTCCACAACACGCCGTCCGGCTGCATGCCCGGCGCGTCCGGGGCGGTTTTGCGAAGGCGCATGGTCTGCCACCACGAGCGCAGGGCCGCCCCGCATTGCCCGATCAGGCCGCTCTTGCGGAATGCGTACGCGAGGGCGAAGAGCATCAGCGCGATTTGCCAGACCCATATACCGAAGCTCTGATCGCCGCCGAAGTTGAAAAGAGGGGGCTGCCGCTGGAGCATCTGCTTGCTGCGCAGCAGGGTCAGCCCCTCGTTATGCGCAATACTGCGGCTAGTGGGGAAATCGACCGGATAAACGCCCTGCTCCCACTTGTCCCGGCCCTGAAGCAGCAGGCGACCGCTTTCGAAGCTCTGGAAACCCCAGCAGCCCAGCTTGTCGCTGTAGAACACGAAACCGTCTTCGTCAAGGTAGCGGCGTTCTTCCGTCTGTGCCCAGATTGTGCCCCACGCCTCGGTGTAGAGCCAGAATCCGTCGGAAACCTCATTTTCTTTTGCGGACTGCACCCCGGCCTTCAACCGGGGCACGTCCCACGACTTTATCAGGTGGTTGCCCTTGTGGTAAGTGGTGTCGAAAACGTCCGGGCCGTAGTGGACGGGCACACGGGTGAGGAGCGATTTGAGGTCCGCGAAGTCCCGGCCAGCCTCAAACATCAGGTATGAGGCCCATATCAGCAAGCAGGCTGCGACTGCCGGACCCATGTGCGGGAGCCGGACCGGCGGGCGGTAAAGAGCGTAAAGGACCGGCACAACGAACAGGGCGGGGGCCATCTCCATGAACCAGTACATCCCCGCAGCGTAAATCACGGCGGCGGCGGCCAGCCACGCGCCGTTTCGGCGCTCGACCCAGAGCGTGAGCGCGTAGAGGAACCAGACGTAGAAAACCGGGTGGCTGCGCGGCCAGAGGCTGGTTTCGAAAAACGCGCCGCATCCGCCCGCGCTGAAGATCAGCATCGCCAGCGCCGTCGGCCAGAATCCGAGGCGGGGGTTCAGCCAGCAGAACAGCCCCAGCAGACAGCCGCCGTACATCAGAGCGGCCACGAGGCGTTCCGCCATGACCGGGTGATGCGGGAAGACGAGCATCCCCGGCAGCATGCCCCATGATATCCCCGGCGGGATCATCGAATACATGCTGCTCACCCCGCTGTGACGCGGAATCACCCCCTCGTGGATGAGATGCCACGCGTTCATCAGATCCCATGACAGGTCCGTGTTGGCCGTGATGTCGTAGCGCCCCGTCAGGCTGGCGACCCCGACGAGCAGCGTAAGCAGGACGCCCAGCCAGAAGGCGGGCGCGCGGCGGTAGGGCTGTCTGGATGCGGGCGGCGTCACGGGAAAATGCCGAATGGCACCAGCTTTATCGCAATAGTAGGGCTGGTCGGTCCAGAAAATTTGGCGGTATTGAAGGGCGTGGGATGCCCGTCCCCGCCGGGTGTGCAAGAAAAGGCCAAACCAGGGTGTTCAAGAAAAGGGGCAGGACTTCGACAGTCCGCCCTTTGTGAAATGGGTTGCAGCATGCGGCGTTGACCAGCCCTAATCGACGTTCGAGGGCATCCAGATCATGGAGGGGACCAGTAATTCAAAGCCCATGAGCAGCAGGGCGCATATGCCAGAATAAGGTCGTGTATTCGACCGATGGCTTATAGCGGTTGCCAAAAGTCGGCCAATTTGAAGCCGCATGACGAACGCATGCCTCTCCGAGGCGTCCGCAGCGTGTGCATACGTCGGTTGTCCCGTTTCCTTGCCAGATTAGGTTTCTATTTGGGGAAACTTTTGGCAACCGCCCTATGCCGCAACGCGGTAATTACGCGTCTTCCGCCTTGCTCGGCGATACATGGCAACGGCGATGACGATGACTCCAAGCCCCGCGGCGGTCGTCGCCGGTTCCGGCACGGTGGCCAGCTCCATGCCTATTACCCCTATAAGAGACAGGCCGTAAAAGTCTCCGTCCCAAGCTATGGTATTCAATTCGTCGTCCCAAGTATTCAGAAATTCGATCAGTTGCGCGTCCTCGTCCACGCCGACGCCCAGCATGGCATGACCGCCGATTCTCGGGTTCTCATAGAGTATGATGACGGGTCTTCCGGCGGCGATTTCGGCTGCGTAATCGTCAAATGTAAAGCCTCCGCCCGTGCTGGAACTCAAGTAAATGTCGCTGCGTTGCGTAAAGCAACTGGCCACTCCGTAGCCGGCAAAGTTGACATATGCTTCAAGCCCGGCAGCGCCGCTGATGCTAAACCCATCGTTGATTTGGGCGCTTGCGTAGTAGCGGGAGCCGTCATCTTTAAATTCCACGAAAGTGCCACCGTTAATTATGCCGTAGCCGTCCTGACTGGTCCCCATGAAGTCGGCAAGGCAGTCGAAAGTATGTGTCGGGCTGGCAAGATCGTCGTTATCTTCCATATAGCCAAACCCGTAGTCTCCGCCGGTGTTGTAGCCGTAAGTTGCGGCGTTGTAATAGTCCCGCTGATGGCCCTCGCTGGCGATGACGCTGCGCAGCAAGTGGCCGTTCGGCCATGCGCCGACGTTGGAGTATCCCACAGTGCCGCCGGGAACCAGATTCCCGTAGGAGAAGCCCTTGTAGCCGTTGGTATCGTAGTAGGCCATCATCATGCCCGCGCTGGTCGGCAGGCAGCCGTACCACCAGTCCGACGCACTCAGGTTGGGCAGCGTCCCGCCGAAAGACACGCTCTCAACGGAGGCGAAGTCGCCGGATGTCGAGCCAAAGACCACCGCATGCAGGTGCAATGGAACCAGCAGCAGGGCGACAGCGGACAGGAGCAGCCTAAATCGAATGCGGATATGAGAAGCAGCGGACATAATGTAAGAGCGACGGTGTAAAGTGCGCAGCGGCGCTGGTAGCGTCCGGCACGAGTTCCGCCGTGCCCCCGCCCACACACACTTTCGTATCCGTGTAATGCAGCGGTGTCCAGCTTTGCGGATTGTTCGGCACCGTCTTCGTCATCGAGTCGAACTCCAGATTCATGACCCTCATGTGATCCGGCCCGTAGATGAACGCGTTGCCGCGCAGATTCGCGCCGGTTCCGGTGACTTCCTTAGCCATCCAGCGCGGCTTGTCGAAGCCGTTCTGGAGCGCGATATACAGAGGTTATTCAGCATTTGGAAATATCGCGCCATTCCGCATTGTCGGCTCTGGTGTTTCTGTCACGATAGATTACGTCATAGCTTGATTAGTCGCACACTTACCGAATTTTTCAACGGGCTTTGGGCTGAAAGATGCCGTCGAGTTTCGTTCAGGTTAACCGGGACAGCGGTGTGAAAGGCTGGGCGTTGTGTTGTTTAGTCAGAGGCAGGTAATCTTCGCTCTTGAAAAGACATGAGGAACGCAAGTCGAGAAGCTGTTCAAGCGCCATATTTTATCAAAGAACGTCATGATTTGATGGCGATTGGCACGCTGGCAAATCATAGGCTATGGTTGGCCCGTGGGTTCACTTGGGGCATTTTGAAAAGTCGCACTTTTATTGGATCATCAATAACCATGCGGCTAAAACCAACATCGATCATGATGTTTCGACATTTGCAGCTTGTGTCATCGTCAGGCATAGAAGGAACTACACAGCCACAAACAAGGCATTCATAATACAGGGTTTTTCCTGCCGGATAGCCTTGGCTTGGCTCAATAGGAATATATACACGATCGGGTTTGCTTGATTTCATCATGATCCTTTCTGGCGTAGAAATCCTGTTTCAATAAGGTCCTGCACAGTTTTTTTACCGAGATCAAACTGAAGACCACCACCTGGCTGCCCAAACCATGGCGCAACACTTCCAGCATCCGCTTCAAAGGGCTTGAGCACTTCGAAGGAATTAAGTGGCTTGAGTTCAATGCCCGGAGCAAGAGATCGCATAGGAACAGGAGTTCCTCCGGGCGCAAGGAACCTACCTCCTGTTCCACCGAAACGATCAAGTGTTTGTCCAGCAAGGACACTTGCTCGACCACCCTCTCCAAAAACGAACCCACGGTTAACCGGCCACGAGATTTTACTATCATCAACACGACGTCCGATTTCATCGATAACACCACCTGCTTTAGCCCCCATAGCCTCAATCCTCTTAAGAGCAGGAGCTACTTTCCTAGCGAAGTCTCCTGCGATGTCAGCAATTCCAGACCTCAGAACTCGTCCCCCCTTAGCAGCAATACCTCCTAATTCTCCGCCAAGCAAACCAACCCCCGCCAATACGCGACTTGTATCTCTTCCGAGAAAGTCTTTACCTGTTATCAATTCGTAACCTGCCCCGACAATTGGCATAGACTCTAATACCACGTTGCCGCTCTCAAGCAACATGGCACCAGTCGCTTGATCTGTCTCCACAATTAAATCAGATGCTGCAGATGCCAGTTTTTGAGTTTCAGATTGAGATGCTTCAGCCTGATAATAATCTTCCTGACTACATTTAGAGAACATCCCCCCGAGTCTTTTATCCATCCATCGTTCAATTGCATCAGCATATTCGTTAATTGCATCACCCATATTTAGCCCCGCGATTCCAAAATTATCCAGAGCGGCCTTCTCCGCATCACTAAGATACCCACTCGGATCGGTATAACCCAACGGGCTATTCATGCAGTAGCTATACCGATTATAGCTCTGCAAATTCCCCGGAGCCTGAATGATCTGATCCGCGCTCAGGAACCTCCCCAGCATGGCATCGTAGATGCGGCCATTCATGTGAATGATGCTGCCTAGG
>JBAZHO010000015.1:0-13277 GCA_041652375.1 Opitutales bacterium
CGCTTCCGCGCCGCGATGATTATGCCCAGCAGTTCGCCGATCGCGCCCGGCTGACAATCGAACAGATGCGGGCGGAGGGGGACGCCGTGGGCGAATTCGGCCCGCACGACCAGCCTTCCGGCGACGGGTCCGGCAAAAACGGGTCTGGCAAGCCCGGGCGCACCGCCTTGTGCATTGAGGCGCGCAACGGCCAGCTCTTCATCTTTTTCCCGCCCGTTTCCAGCACCGAGGGATATCTGGAACTGCTCGCCGCTGTGGAGAGCACGGCGGCACGGCTTGAAATGCCCGTCTTTATCGAAGGCGAGCGCATCCCCGCCGATCCGCGAATCTGCTCCTTCTGCATCACGCCGGACCCCGGCGTCATCGAGGTCAACATCCACCCCTCGGCCACGTGGGCGGAACTGGCCGAGCGCACGCTCATACTCTACGAGGAGGCGCGTCTTTCCCGTCTGGGCACGGAAAAGTTCATGCTCGACGGGCAGCACACCGGCACCGGCGGCGGCAACCACATGGTGCTCGGCGGTCAGAAGACCGTGGACAGCCCCTTTCTGCGCCGCCCGGACCTCTTGCGCAGCATGCTGGCCTACTGGCATCAGCACCCTTCCCTATCCTACCTTTTCAGCGGTCTGTTCATCGGACCCACGAGCCAAAGCCCGCGCATGGACGAGGCCCGCGACGACTCGCTCTACGAGATGGAGCTGGCCTTCGCGGAGGTGTCCAAGGCCGGGGACAAGCCGACGCCGTGGCTTGTGGACCGCATATTCCGCAACCTTCTGACGGACGTCACGGGCAACACCCACCGCGCGGAATTCTGCATAGACAAGCTCTACAATCCCGACCGCAGCAGCGGGCGGCTGGGCCTTCTGGAACTGCGCAGCTTCGAGATGCCGCCGCATGCCCGCATGAGCCTCGCGCAGCAACTGCTGCTGCGCGGACTGGTGGCGAAGTTCTGGGAGGAACCCTTCCTGCCCGCGCGCCTCACCCGCTGGGGCACGGAACTGCACGACCGCTGGATGCTCCCCCATTACATATGGGAGGACTTCAAGGAGATTCTGGGCGAACTGCGCGACGCGGGCATGCCTTTTGACGAGCGGTGGTTCCACTCGCACCACGAGTTCCGCTTCCCCTTCCACGGCAGAATACGCTACGGCGGGATCGAGCTTGAACTGCGCCACGCGCTTGAGCCTTGGCATGTGCTGGGCGAAGAAGGCGCGGCAGCCGGAACGGTGCGCTTCGTGGATTCCTCCGTCGAGAAGGTTCAGGTCAAGGTCAGCGGCTTCAACATCGACCGCTTCCTCGTGGCCTGCAACGGGCGGATTTGTCCGCTTGGCTCGACGGGCCGCGCGGACGAATACGTCGCCGGCGTGCGCTTCCGCGCGTGGCAGCCGCCGTCCTGCCTGCATCCGACCCTTGGAGTCAACGCGCCGCTTGTGTTCGACATCATCGACACATGGAACATGCGCGCCGTTGCCGGATGCACTTACTACGTGGGGCACCCCGGAGGCAGGCATTACGAGACCTTCCCTGTGAACAGCTACGAGGCCGAGAGCCGCCGTCTGGCGCGCTTCCTTCCAATGGGCCACACGCCGGGCCCGATGGAGCGCATTGCGTCGGCGGAACCGAACCGGGAGTTCCCGCATACCCTTGACCTGAGGCGCGGCTGATATCCTTTTCTGTCGCGGGACCGCCGCCGATGGCTCAAAATTGACATTTGCGCGAAGGGCTTGTTCCCTTGGCCGGAAAGCTGCTCATCGAATCTTAGCGCGTTCCCGAAACGCCATACCCCACCTTTATATGCGCATGCCAAGCCATGCTGCAACAGACACCGTGCAAGTCCAAACCGGCATTTCCATCCTGAACGGCTACGCGCCGCCGTCCGGCGCTTACGACGAAGTGTTCGACGGCGTCGGAAACACCCGCCAGCACTGGAGCACCGTTACCGACAAGCTCGCCCAGATCGGCGCGGACGCCTTCCGCCAGAGGGCCGCGCAGGTGCGGCGCATCGTTCAGGAAAACGGCGTCACTTACAACGCGCACGGAGACACCGAAGGCTCGCACCGCCAGTGGGTAGTCGATCCGCTGCCGATGATCGTGAGCTACGATGAATGGAGCGCCATTGAACGCGGCATGGGCCAGCGGGTGCGCCTGCTCAACTCCGTGCTGGCGGACATCTACGGGATGCAGAAACTTTTGCGCGGCGGCCAGCTTCCGGCGTCGCTCGTGCACGGCAACCCACATTTTCTGCGCCCCTGTCACGGCTTGCAGCCTCTTGGCGGGGTGTTCGTACACCTCTACGCGGCGGACCTCGCCCGCGCCCCGGACGGGAGCTGGCGCGTGCTGTCGGACCGCATCGAAGTGCCCTCCGGCATCGGCTACGCGCTTGAAAACCGCTTCATAACCCAGCAGGCCCTGCCGGACGTTTTCCGCGCCGCCGGGCCGGTGCGGTTGCGGCCCTTTTTCCAACGCATGCTGGAGTCCTTCGAAACGCTCGTGCAGCGGCGCACCGAACAGCCCTGCATCGTGCTGCTTTCCCCGGGGCCGAACTTCGAGTCCTATTTCGAACAGGCGTTCTTCGCGCGCAATCTGGGCTACCCGCTCGTGGAAGGCGCGGACCTCACGACGCGCGACAACCGCGTGTATCTGAAGACCGTCGCCGGGCTAAAGCAGGTGGACGTCATCATGCGCAACGTGTCTTCCCTCGGGTGCGACCCGCTGGAACTCGACTCGACGAGCACGCTGGGCGTGTCCGGTCTGGTGCAGGCGGCACGCGCGGGAAACGTCGCCGTGGCCAACAGCCTCGGCGCGGGCGTCATGGAGTCCCCGGCCATGCCCGCCTTTCTGGGCGGCCTGTGCAAGCAGATGCTCGGCGAGGACCTGAGCGTCCCCTCGGCGCAGACATGGTGGTGCGGCAGGGGCGAAGACCTCGATTACGTACGCCGCAACCTTTCTCAACTGGTCGTCAAACCCGTCTTTCGCAACCGCAGCGGGGAGGCCATGTTCGGGCCGCTTCTGGACAGGAACTCCCTCGAACAGCTCGACGCCAGAATCGCCGCCTCGCCGAATTCGTGGTGTGCGCAGGAAATGCTTTCCAGTGCTACCGTTCCGGCCCTTGAGGAGCACGGACTGGCGCAGCCGCGCAACTTCCTGATGCGGGTGTTCATGGTGGCCACCAAGAACGGCTACGAGATGATGCCCGGCGCGCTCACGCGGGTTGCGCCGAAGTCCGGCGGTTGCTGCAGCGTCTCGATGGCGGAGGGCGGCACTTCCAAGGATACGTGGATGATCGCCCCGCCGGACATGCCCTTGCGCGACCATCCGCTGCCGCACACCGGCCCGGTGCGCATACGCCGCTCCACCGCCGAGCTGACCAGCCGCGATGCGGACAACCTTTTCTGGATGGGCCGCTACATGGAACGGGCGGATTCCATGACGCGCCTCCTGCGCGTGCTCATTTCGGAAGTGCAGGACTGCCCGGACGCCACTGTGCCGCCGAACCTCACGCCCTTTCTAAACATCGCCTTCGCCCTCAAGCCCGGCAGCGGGGAGGCCGACATGATGGACCTCGACGAAGCCGAGACGAAGCTGGACGAGCTGCTCTACGAGCCGGACGCCGCAGCCGGTCTGGTGTCCCACATCCTCGCCATGCACGGCACGGCAGCCGCCGTGAAGGAACGCCTTTCGCTGGACGCGGTCGGCATAATCAACCAGCTCGCGCGGCAGATCACCGACGAACAGGACGCCGCGCAGGGCAGAAACCACGGACTTAGGCTGAACAACATCGGCATGTTGCTCGCGGGCATAGCCGGGACGATGGCGGAGAACATGACAAGGGCAATGGACTGGCGCTTTCTGGACCTCGGACGCCGCATCGAGCGCGCGCACAACATCGCGGAGCTGCTCCTGCACGTGTTCTCCGCCCCGGCCCCGCATTCCGACGCCATGCTCGCCAATCTGCTTATTTGCGCGGACAGCCGCTACACCTACGCCAGCCGCTACCTGACCAATCTCAAGGCCGAGGCCGTGGTGGACCTTCTGCTTACGGACGCCAGCAACCCCCGCTCCATAGCCTTTCAGACGCAGGCCATTGCCGCGCATGTGGCAAATCTGCCCGTGGCCGCGATCGAGGAACCCCAGACGCGCCGCCGCCGTCTTGCTCTGTTCATCGCGTCTGAAGTTGATCTGGCGGACGTGCGCGAACTTCTGACGCCGGACTCAGAGGGGCAGGTCCCCATGCTGACGAGGCTGATGGCCCGCGTTTCCGACAGGTTGCTGGCGCTGTCGGAACAGTTGGCCAGCCATTACTTTGCCCACAGCGACAACAAGCGCATCCTGTCCTCACGATCCTTCTGAACACACAGGCGATGGCCAACTACCGAGTCCATCACAAGACCATTTACGACTACGAGAACGAGGTCCAGACCTCGCACCTCGCCGTACACCTTGAGCCTCTGAACACATGGGGGCAGATCCTGCACAACTTCCGTCTGGACATACGCCCCGTGCCGCGGGACCTGACCCGCCGCGTGGACTATTTCGGAAACGCGACACAGATATTCAACCTGAGCGAACCGCACAGACACTTGGAGGTGGACGCGCAGAGCCTCGTGACCGTTCACCCGCGCAACGTGATCGCGCCGCAGAACACCTTCTCCTGCGCGCAGCTACGGAGCATTATGGAAAACGTGGCGGGTGACGATCTGTTGCAGGCGGCGGAGTTCCTCCTGCCCTCCCCCCGCGTGCCCCTGCTGGCCGCCGCGCGGGACTTCGCCGCCCCCGTCATGCAGGACGAACGCCCGGCGCTCGACGCCGCGCTGGCGCTGTGCGCTAAAATCCATTCCGACTTCAAGTTCAAGCGCGGAGTCACGGACGCTCATTCGCCCATAGAGCACCTGCTCCGCCACAAACAAGGCGTGTGTCAGGACTTCGCGCATTTCGCCATATCCTGCCTGCGCTGCTTCGGAATTCCCGCAGCCTACATGAGCGGCTACATCCGCACCTCTCCCCCGCCGGGCCGCCCGCGCCTGATCGGGGCGGACGCCTCGCACGCATGGGTGTCGATCATGATCCCGCAATACGGATGGGTGGAAATCGACCCGACTAACAACTGCCTCGTCAACGAAGACCACATCGCGGTGGCCAAAGGCCGCGACTACGGCGACGTGAGCCTGATTCGAGGCTCCGTTCTGGGCGGCGGCAAGCAGACCATAAAAGTCGCCGTGACCGTGGAACCGATGACCTCGCTGGCCTGATTTCAGGCCGCCGCATCAAGATTGCGCGCCGCATATCCGGCACGGGGCGATGATTGATATGTTGAAGATGCTCCTTGCTTTCAACTGCCCGCGCACTATACTAACAGTAGCATGGGTTAATTTCCAGATGCCCCTTTGCGAGACGCCCCGCCCGCCCTGCCTACAGTTCCCGAACTCTATCTCTTGGATTTTTAAGTGCCAAAGGCCGATAATAACGGAAATGAGCCTGACATGCCGGCCAACGTTGGCCGCGGCTCCAAGCGCGTCACGCTATCCGACATTGCAAAGGAAGACGGAACCCACGTAACCACGGTCTCGCTGGCCTTGCGCAACAGCAGCCGCCTGCCGGAGACCACGCGTTTGCGCATTCAGAAGCTGGCCCTGCAAATGGGCTATGTGCCGGACCCGATGCTGCACGCCCTTGTCTCCTACCGCGAGAGCACGCGCAAGAGGCAGAATCCCCATCAGGTGATTGCCTACGTGACCAACTGGACCACGCGCTGGGGCTGGAAAAACGTCACCGCTCATCCCGACTTCTACGAAGGGGCGCGCAAACGCGCGGAATCCCTAGGCTACAAACTCGAACATTTCTGGCTGCGCGAGCCGGGAATGAGCCACGGGCATCTGAGCCGCATCCTTGAAAGCCGGGGAATACAGGGACTTATCATCGCGTCGCACACGCGCGAGATCGACGAAAACATCCAGTTCGGATGGGAGCACTTCAGCGCGGTCAAGATCGACTTTTTCCCCCACTACCCCGAACTGCACAATGTGACCAACAACCAGTGCAGCATCATACGTCTGGCCATGCGCCGCGTGATGCAGGCGGGCTACAAACGGATCGGCTTTGTTATGCACCGCGGCTGGGACCACAGCGTGGACCATATGTGGTCGGCTGGCTTCCTCGTGGAACAGCAGCTCATCGCCGAGGCGGACCGCATCCCGATGTTCCTCTTTCCCGATCTTGAACCGATGTCCGCATGGTTCAACGAGAGCAAGGGCGAGGTGTCTCCCGACTCGAAAGAATTCCGGGACTGGTATGAAAAATGGACCCCCGAGGTGATAATCAGCCGCGCGGCGTTCGTGCTCACGCTCATTCAGGATATGGGGCTGCGCATCCCGCAGGACGTGGCCCTTGTGGACCTGTTCCTCGAAGACATGTCGGGCACGACGGCTGGCGTGCATCAGAACTACGAACAGGTCGGCGCGATTGCGCTCGAAACACTTGCGGGCCAGCTTTCGCAGAACAAGCGCGGCATACCCGAAATCCCGACGGCGACTTACGTTGAAGGAACATGGTTTGACGGAGCCAGCATGCCGGAAAAAGGCAGGGGTCCGAGAACCGCCGCCAGACTCACAGCCGCGCGCCGCTGAGGCGTTCGCGGAAAGGCCGCCGGCACATTGCTTTCGCGGCCTTTTCTGAAGCAAGATTGTATGTCAATTGTTAGAACTGGCCCCTGCTTGTTCTTGACGTTTCATGCTAACAGAGTGTGCAAGCTGGCAAAATCCCCGCCACTCCACCCATACCCTTCTTGGAAAATGCGCCCGATAGGCATACGCTTCGCGCGCGTTTGCATGTAGAAATATCAATCACATGAGCAACCCCCGGCAAAAACTCTCGTTCCGCGAAAAAGCAGGCTACAGCCTCGGCGACGCGTCCGCCAACCTCGTCTTCCAGACGATGATCATCTTCCAGATGGGATTCTATACCGACGTCTTCGGTATAACCCCTTGGCTTGCAGGCTTCCTGCTCGTCGGCGTGCGCCTTCTGGACGCGTGTTTCGACCCGATCGTCGGAACCCTCGCTGACCGCACGAAGACCCGCTGGGGCAAGTTCCGCCCCTGGGTGCTCTTCTCTGCCCCCTTCTTCGGCGTCATCTTCTGGCTGACATTCACCACCCCGGACCTCGGCCCGCAGGGCAAGGCCATTTACGCAGTGGTGGTCTATATCCTGCTGATGATGGTTTACTCGATCAACAACGTGCCGTACTCGGCGCTGACCGGGGTCATGACCAGCGACGCTGAGGATCGCACCAAGCTCTCTTCTTACCGCTTTGTGGCGGCGATGGCCGCAACCTTCGTCGTGCAGGGCCTGACGCTGCCGCTGGTGGCCAAGTTCGGCGGCACCGACGTGCAGAAGGGCTGGTCCATCACCTTCGGCATCTTCGCCGTGATCGCGGTCGTGTTCTTCGTCATCACCTTCTTCAGCGTCAAGGAACGAATCCAGCCGGACCCCGCGCAAAAGGCCAACTTCAAGGACAACCTCAGGGCGATCAACCTCAAGCCTTGGTACGCGATGTTCGTCCTCACGCTCTTCATCTTCATCACCTTGGCTCTGCGCGGCGGCGGTCTCTACTATTACTTCTCATATTTCGTGGACAAGCAGGCCTTGCACGACTTCCTCGGCGGCTTCGGTCTGCAGATGCCCGGCGGCGATCTCAACTGGTGGCAGGCAACGCTCAACGCCTTCGGTCTGCTCGTCAAAGACGACCTTTCCAACGCGACGGGCGTGGGCCTCGGCTTCAACAACATGGTGGGCAACATCGTTACGATCATCGGCGTCATGTGCTCGCCTTGGCTTGTCGGCAGGTTCGGCAAGAAGGCGGTGTTCTTCGTCGGCCTGCTGGCCACCACCATCGCAACCGCCGCCATCTACTTTGTCAGCCCGACGCAAATGGGACTTCTCTTTATCCTCGGCATCGGATGGAGCGCATGCTACGGCCCGACGATTCCGGTTCTCTGGGCCATGATTGCAGACGTCGCCGACTTCTCGGAGTGGAAGAACCACTACCGCGCGACGGGCTTTGTCTTCGCAGGCGTCGTGTTCGCCCTCAAGGCGGGCCTCGGCTTCGGCGGAGCGATCGGCGGCTGGATTCTGGGGGCCTACGGCTACGTGGCCAATGCAGAGCAGTCCGCATCCGCGCTTCTGGGCATCCAGCTCTCCGCCAGCATCTATCCGGCAATCTGCTTCGGCATCTCCGTATTGGCGCTGTGTTTCTATCCGATCACCCGCGACAATATCATTACAATGCAGGCCGAGCTGGAAGAGCGCCGCAAGGGCTTCGAACAGGCTGAATAATAACGCGACACACCATCGCGCCGTTTGCGTCTTAAACGTCAAAATACTGATGTTATGAAATTCCGCGCCCTGATTCTGGCAGGTATCGCACTGGCTGCTTGCGCCTCGACGGCGATGGCGGAGCCGTACCGGAACCTCTTCGGGGAGTATCTGGGCGCGGACAACGCTGCGCTGGACGCCAAGATTCAGGCCGCGTGGGATCAGCTTTTCTACGGAACGGACGACACGCAGCGCGTCTATTACCCCGACGGCGGGGACATGGCCTACGTGGTGGACATCGCCAACAAGGACGTGCGCAGCGAGGGCATGTCCTACGGCATGATGCTCGCCGTGCAGCTCGACCACAAGGAGGAGTTCGACCGGTTGTGGAAATGGACGAAAGTCCACATGTATCATGCCGACGGACCGCGCGAGGGGCTGTTCGCATGGCATTGCCGCCGCGACGGCACGCAGATAGACGCCGGTTCCGCTTCAGACGGCGAGGAATGGTTCGCAACGGCCCTTTTCTTCGCCTCGGGACGTTGGGGCAACGGCAGCGGCATCTTCAACTACGAGGCCGAGGCCAACGCCATCCTGCACACCATGCTGCACAAGGGCGAAGAAGGACTGGGCGAGGCCAAGGTGGTCAACATGTTCGATCCTTACTCCAAACAGGTTCGCTTTGTGCCGCTGCTGCTATGGGCCAAGATAACGGACCCGTCCTATCACCTGCCCATGTTCTACGAGCTTTGGGCGGAATGGGCGGATGCTGACAACGATTTCTGGCGCGACGCGGCGAAGGAAAGCCGCAAACTGTTCCACAAGGCCGCCAACCCGCAGACGGGCCTGATGCCCGACTACTGCGACTTCGAGGGCGTGCCCGTCGAGCACAAAGGGCACGAGTTGTTCATGTTCGACGCGCACCGCACGCTGGCCTATCCGGCGATGGACTGGAGCTGGTTCGAGAAAGACCCTTGGCAACAGGAACAGAGCAGGCGCGTGCTGGGCTTCCTGTCCGCGTTCCGCCCAAAAATCCCCTTCGGCTTCAGTCTGGACGGAACGCCGCAGACAAAAGACACGGCGACGAGTCTCGACGCGATGGCCGCCGTGGCCGCGCTGGCCGTGGACAGGGACATCGGCGAACCCTTCGTGCGCGACCTCTGGGAAGCGCCCATACCCGACGGCGAATACCGCCACTACAACGGCCTGATCTACATGTTCGGCCTGCTCGAAGCCGGAGGCCGTTTCCGCGTCTATGCGCCCGAGGACAAGACGGACCCCGTCTCGCCGGAAAGACCCGTCGAATTCCTAAATTTCACATACAGCGGCGACGACCCGTGGTTCAGCCTTCCGGCCACCGACGGTGAATACCGCAACCCCATCCTGCCCGGCTTCAGACCCGACCCGAGCATATGCCGCGTCGGGGACGACTACTATCTGGTCAATTCCAGCTTCGCCTACTATCCCGGCGTGCCCATCTGCCAGAGCCGGGACCTCGTGAACTGGCGTCAGATCGGCCATGTCCTCGACCGCCCCGGACAGCTCGACCTCGACGGCGCGGGCGTCTCCAGAGGCATCTTCGCGCCCTCCCTGAGCTATCACGACGGCCTGTTCTACATGGTCACGACGCTCGTTGACAAGGGCGGCAACTTTTTCGTCACCGCCAGCGACCCCGCCGGTCCGTGGTCGGACCCGGTGTGGCTGCCCGAAGTTGACGGCATAGACCCAGCCTTCTTCTTCGACGAGGGCGGCAAGGCATGGCTCGTGAACAACGGCCCGCCGCCGGACAACAAGTCCCTGTACGACGGCCACCGCGCCATTTGGATACAGGAATTCGACGTCGCGGCGCAGAAGCTCGTCGGCCCGCGCAAGATCATCGTCAACGGCGGCACGAAGCTGGAGGACAAGCCGGTCTGGATCGAAGGCCCGCACATTTTCAAGCGCGACGGACAGTATTACCTGACCTGCGCCGAGGGCGGCACAAGCACTTGGCATTCGCAAGTCGTTTTCCGCGCGGACAATCCGCTAGGGCCTTGGACGCCGTGGGAGCGCAACCCCATCCTGACCCAGCGCGACCTGCCCAAGGACCGCCCTATGCCCGTCACCAGCACGGGACACGCGCAGTTGGTGGACGCCGGGGACGCCGGATGGTGGGCCGTGTTTCTGGGCTGCCGTCCCTACGAAGACGGCCTTTACAACACGGGGCGCGAGACTTTCCTGCTGCCCGTCACATGGACCGAAGACGGCTGGCCCGTCATCCTGCCCAAGGGCGAAGCCGTTCCCGCCGTGGCAAAGGCCCCCGCCCTGCCCGCAGACACGGAGCACTCGGACTTTCTCCCGCAGGGCAACTTCACATGGACCGACGACTGTCAGAACATCATCAAGATCGGCAAAGACTGGCAGGTTCTGCGCACGCCGCGAACCGGCTGGGCAGGCGTGCGCGTCAGCATGGACGAGATGACCAGAATCCTCCGGCCCCTGCCCGTCGCGCTGGACTCGATGCGCCAGCCCGCGTTTCTGGCCTACAGCATCCAGCACGCGCACTTTAGCGCGCAGACCGCGCTGCGCATCCCGTCCCAGCAAGGCGTGGACGCAGGGCTGGCCCTTTTCCAAAGCGAGTCGTGGCACTTCTTCATGGGCATACGCAGGGATACGGAAGCCTTTGAAGTATTCCTCGAACAGGCCTGCGGCGGAGCGCGGACAATCGTAGTCCGCAAGCCCTTCGCCGCCGACGCGTCGGATTCCGTCACTCTCCGCGCGGAGGCCGACGGAAAGGTATGCACGTTCTCCTACCGCATCGGCGAGGGCGAATGGCAGGTCCTGACAGTGGCGGACGCCTCGATACTCAGCACCGCCAGAGCGGGCGGATTCGTCGGGTCCGTGGTCGGTCCGCACGCACGCAGGCAATGACAGTTTCTACGGTGGGATATCTCATCACGAATAGGTAAGTTAAAAAAGCGCCGTCCGGTATTGGGGTGCCGGACGGCGCTTGTCTTACAAATCCTGTTGTGAAGCTGGACCCTAGCCCAGATCCGCGATTGCCCTGAACTCGTTCTTAAGGGCCGGATACAGGGCGCGGTAGCGCGGGTAGGCCTTCCTGTAATAAGCCGCGTCGGCCCCGGCCTGAGCCACGGTGTTCGTCGCTATGCACTTGGCCGCCGCCGTGCGCACGTCCGGGTATGCTCCCGTGCCCACTGCAGCCAGAAGAGCCGCCCCGTAGGCCGCGCCTTCGGTGGCGTTCACAAGCGCGATGGGCGTCTCGAACATGTCGGCCATCATCTGCCGCCACAGCGCGCTGCGCGCTCCGCCGCCGCTGGCCACGATTGTGCGGGAGCGTATGCCGAGCGCGCGCATCAGCTCCACGCTGTCAAGCATGCCGTAGGTGATGCCTTCCAGCACGCTGCGCACCATGTGCGCCTTGCCGTGGCGAAGGGTCAGGCCCACGAAGGCCCCCCTCGCGTAAGGGTCCGGGTGCGGGGTGCGTTCGCCGCTCAAATAGGGCAGGAAAATCAGACCGTCGCTTCCGGCGGGAATGCCTGCGGCCATCTCGTCAAAGAGCGCGTAAGGGTGTCTGCCTTCGGCCTTGGCCCTCGTCACTTCCTCGTGGCCCAGAGCGTCGCGGAACCATTGCAGGCTTCCGGCAGCCGAGAGCATGACGCCCATCAGGTGCCATTCTCCGGGCACTGCCGCGCAAAACGCGTGCAGCTTGCCCTCGGGCTCGCCGCGGTACTGGCGCGAGTGCGCAAAGACCACGCCGGAGGTTCCGAAAGTGGCCGATATGAGGCCCTCTTCCACGATCCCGCAGCCCACGGCCCGCGCGGCTTGATCCCCGCCGCCGCCCGCGATCGGAGTCCCGGCCAGCAGACCCGTCAGGGCCGCCGCTTCGGCGCTCAAATGGGACGATATGTCGGGCGATTCGCTCAGTTCCGGCATCCATGAGGCGGGGATTCCCGCCGCATCAAGCATGTAAGAGGACCATTTGCGCTGCGGCACGTCGAGGAGCGAAGTGCCGGACGCGTCCGACACTTCCGACGCATAGACGCCCGAAAGCCGGTAGCGGATGTAGTCCTTGGGCAGCAGCACCTTGGCGCAGCGGGCATAAACCTCTGGCTCGTTCTGCCTGACCCAGAGTATCTTTCCGGCGGTGAAACCGGGCAGAATCGGGTTGCCCGTGATTGCCAGAACCTTGTCCAAGCCTGCCTTCGCGGTCAGTTCCGCGCACTGGCTGGCCGTGCGCTGGTCGTTCCACATGATGCAGGGACGCAGGACCCTGCCCTGCGCGTCCAACATCACCAAGCCGTGCATCTGCCCGGACAGGCCGATGCCAGCGATATCCGAACCGCTCTTGCCGGTGGCGGCAAGGACGTTCCTGATGCCTTCCAGCGTGGCTTTCCACCAGTCCTCAGGGTCCGCCTCCGCCCACAAGGGGCGGGGCGTCCTGAAGGCGTATTCGGGCGCGGAACTGGCAAGAACCTTGCCCGTTGCGTCAATTAGGAGCACCTTCGTCGAGGAAGTGCCCACGTCCAGTCCAAGGAAACATGAAGCCATGTTCGGGCCGATTGTGAAAACTACTTGATGTAGCTGTTGAGGATGCTTTCGAGCATTTCCTGACGACCGCTCTTGAGAGTGGCAATCGGGTCGGGCTGCGAAAGGGCGATCTTTTCGAGGCTCGTGAAGCACTCTTTGCCAGCCTCAATGCTGGCGCCGATGCCGGAATCCCAGCTCGAGTAGCGATTCGTCACGAACTCGTCCATCAGACCATCCTTCCTGATCGCGGAGGCGATCTTGAGGCCGCGCGCGAAGGCGTCCATGCCCGTGATGTGCGCGAGGAAAAGGTCGTCCACCTGAAAGGATTCGCGGCGACGGTGCGCGTCGAAGTTGAGTCCGCCTGTCTTGAAGCCGCCCATTTTCAGGACCGCCATCATCGTCTTGGTCGTGAGGTAAAGGTCTCACAGGAAGCAGTCCGTGTC
>JBAZHO010000016.1:0-12946 GCA_041652375.1 Opitutales bacterium
CCGCACGCGCTCGCTGCGCAACTTCGCCCTGTGGAGCGCGCCGCTGACGGGAGCCGCCCTGATGCTGGGCGCATGGGCAGGCGGGGCCATAGGCATGTCCGTGGGATACGCCATCGTGCAGAACCTGATCATGGCGCTGCGCCTTGTGCAGACCGGACGCAGCACCGTGCTAACGCCCGCGCTCATCTGGGCGGCACTGCGCGGGCCGCTGGCTCTGGGACTGCTGCTGACGCTGGCCTTCGGCGCGGGCGGGCAGCTCGTGCCGGGCATGGGCAGCACGGCGCAGCTAGGGGCGGCCCTGCTGGCCGGGGCGCTCTGCTGCGGCCTGCTGCTGGCCGTCTCAAAACGCGCGCGGCTGGAACTGTCCGGGATTATTTCAGATATTCGCGGAGCAACCGCGCACAAGAGCTGACTCAACACTTTTCAATCCACGCAAACCGACCTCATGACCCGAACCCACGCCTGCCGCGCCCGACGCATTCAACGCCTGCGCATCCCCGCCCTGCTGTTGTGCAGCGCCCTGCTGGGAGCCTGCGCCACCCCGAAGGCCGACAGACCGCAGACCGACGCCGCGCCCATGTCCATCACGGAACGGAACCTGATGAGCATTCAGGAAGATCAGGCCGCGCTGTTCAAGCAGATGGGCGCTGGGGAACTATCCGAGGAGGACTTCCAGCGACGCATCATGCAACTTGCCTCCCGCTACGACGAGATTCTGGCCGGCAACCCGAACAATTTCGATCTGCTAATCCTCTACGGAAAGTTCCTGCGCCAGATCAACCAGAACGAAAAGGCGGACCGCATCTTCGCCCACGCGGACGCGCTGGACCCCAACATCGCCGTTGTGAAACAACAGATGGGCAACTATCTGGCCGAAACGGGAGACTACTCGCAGGCGCTGGCCTACTATCTGCGCGCCGTGGAACTGGACCCCTCCCAAGCGGTGTACCACTACGGAATCGGCGAGCTTCTGGCCACGTTCAGGGACAAGTTCGTGGCCGACGGCGTGTACACCGACGACGTCATAGACGCGCAGATACTGGCCGCGTTCGCCAAAGCCGCCGGAATGGACCCGGAGAACAAAGACTTCCTCTTCCGCAACGGCGAAGCCTATTACGACCTGCACACGCCGCGATGGGACGACGCGCTGACCATTTGGACCGCGATCGGCGCCCGGAGCGACCTGACGCCCTTCGAAAAAGACGTCGTGCGCCTGCACAAGGCAAGAGTGCTCTGCGAACTGGGACGCGACAAAGAAGCCCTCGCGCTGTTGCACGACGACGTGGCCCCCTTCCTGAAAGCCACGCGCGCGCGACTAATGAAACGCCTTGCGGACGCCAGCACGGCCCCCCGCGAAGGCGACGCCCCCAACATTCAGGAACAGCCGCAAAGCCAGCCCGCCCCCGACGCGGCCAAGTAGGGCGATTTTCCTCGCGCGAGCGCCCGGCAGAGGCTAAACCCTCTGGCTTTTCCAAAGCGAAGGCCAGTGCAGCAAGAAAACCCATCCAACGTGCCGACAGAACGCGATAGCCGCGCCGAATACGAAGCACGGACATCCGCCGTGCGCGAAACCCTCGCGCAAAAATGCCGCGAACTGTTCCCCGAACCCCTCCGCATCACGCTTGAAGTCGGCTGCGGCCACGGACACTACCTGACCGCCTACGCGCAGACGCACCCCGAACGGACCTGCGTAGGCGTGGACCTTGTGACCAAACGAGTCGCCAAAGGACAGAACAAAAAAGACAAACGCGCGCTAGGACAACTGCACTTCATAAAAGCCGAAGCGCTAGAGTTTCTCGACGCCCTGCCCGCGCACGTCGGCATCGACCGCTGCTTCGTGCTCTTCCCCGACCCCTGGCCAAAGAAAAGACACTGGAAAAACCGCATCGTGCAGCAAGCCCTGCTGGACAAACTAGCCCAACGAGCCGCGCCCGGCTGCAAACTATACCTACGCACCGACCACGCCGACTACTACCAGTGGATGATCGAACAAGTGGAGCAAAGCCCAAGCTGGCAAGCCGACCCCGCCGCCCAATGGCCCTTTGAAGCCACAAGCTTCTTTCAAGAAATGATGAACGACTGGCAAAGCCTGATAGCCATCCGCGCCCCGGACCCCGCAAAATAACCCCGCGAAAGCGATTCCCAAAACTTTTACAAACAAACCGCCCCACCCCAGCGCCAAAGGAAAACCGCACAAAACCCGGTCCTTTCTGCCTCAAGGGGGCGCGATGCGAAGCCCAATCAAACCTGCCCCAAGGGGTAGCGGCGCGAAGCCCGCGTCAGGGACGTCAGCCCCTGTAAGATGCCGGGAGGCATCTTAGGTGCAGGGCGTTCCGCCCTGCCGCCCTGCCTAGTTGCAACGATGACGCTGACGATAATCGCGCGGACTCTCGCCCGTGATACGCTTGAACATCACGCTCAAATACTCAGGATGCTCAAAACCCGTAATATCCGCGATCTCCTCCAACTTCTTATCCGTCTCTATAAGATAATGCTTCGCGCGCGCGATACGAGCGTTGCGAATCTCCTCCTGCGGACTACGACGAAGATACTTGCGGAAACGCCGCTCCAGAAGACTCCGGCTAATGCACACCCGCCGGGCCAAATCATCCACGCGCAAAGAATTGCACGCCTCCTGATGAATAATCATCAAAGCCTGCACCACAGCCGGGTCGTCCACGGCCAAAGTATCCGTCGAACGACGCACGACCACGGGCATCGGCTCCACGAAAGACAACTCCGGGGCCACCTCGCCCCTGAGCAACAAATCCATAGCCCGCGCCCCCTGCTGCCCCCATTCGAAAGTATTCATCGGCACGCTCGAAAGCGGCGGATGGGAAAGCTCTGCGCGGATGGACTCGTTATTCGCGCCCAGCACGGCCACCTCGTCCGGGATGACGTAGCCCGCCTCCAGCACGGCATCAATCACCTGAAGGGCGCGCAAATCGTTGCAAGCCATGATGCCCGTCGGACGCGGCAAACCCTCGATCCACTTGTGGATGGCGTCGCGCTCCTGCACGTCCCAGTCCGGCGTAAGCTCATATGAATACGCGGTCTCGAAAACGCTGCAAGTGCGACCCATAGCCGCGAGCGCCTCTAGGAAACCCTGCTTGCGCTCCTGAGACCACATCTCGCTGCTGAAACCGCAAAAACCGTAGGAGCCGAAACCACGCTCAAGCAAATGCTCGGCCCCGACATGCCCCACGGCCCGGTTGTCCGGACGGATCTTCGGCACGCCGCGCACGAGGACCTCCGTATCCTCCAGATCGACGCAAGGGATGCCCCTTGCCTTGCACTCCTCCAGAAGCAAAGAAAAACGATGGCGACAGATAACCCCGTCCCATTTACGCCGGAAAAGCCACGACGGATTGGCCACCGCCATAGCCTGATCGTCGAGGAAAAAACGCCAGTTGGCGTTGTTGCGCTCATAGTGGGCAATGCCCTTGAGAATGCCTGCGTTTTCCGGCAATCTGGTCTGCATGACCAGTGCAATATGCTTGGGCTTCGCGTCCGTCATGATGCCCAACAGAGAAACTGAACGACTGCATAAATGCAACCCGAATTGCCCCAAAAACCACAAAAAAACTCATGCGTCTGGAACAAATCTCAAGAAGGCCTCAATACAGGCCTCTAGGCGCGTTAAGATCGTCAAGCATGTGCAATCTTTTCACGAGGGATTGCATGTTAAGACTTGAACGGTGGATGTAAAATGACGTCCGCTAAAAAACTTCATACTGAAGTCCGAAAGCCCGGTTGCGGAACTGTTCCGGTCGACCGGTAAAGTGTCAGACAAACTACACTGAAACCCTACCCCCACACATGAGATATCCCGCACGCTTAACAGGCAGGGCGCTGATTCTCGGTTCTTCGTTGCTCTGCGCGTCCCAGATGACCGCTCAGGAAGCAGCGACGACCGACGAAAATGTCGTGTACCTCAGCCCGTTTGAAGTCACGAGCGAAGGCTCGATCGGCTATCAAGCAAGAGATACGCTGGCAGGCACCCGTCTGCGCACAGATCTGAAGGATGTTGCAAACGCGATCCAGGTTGTGAACGCCAAGTTCCTCCAGGATACCGGTGCAACAGACACAAAGAGCTTGCTCGTCTATACCACCAACACTGAAGTTGGCGGCGCAGGCGGCAATTTTTCGAATTTGGGTGACGGCGGCTCCGTGGACGACACGTCCAAGCGCGTGGCCCCCCAGAGCAATACCCGTATCCGCGGTCTTACCTCCGCAGATAACACCCGCAACTTCTTCCTCTCGCGCACACCGTGGGACTCCTACAACGTTGACCGCGTGGACATCCAGCGCGGCGCCAACTCGATTCTGTTCGGTATCGGCAGCCCTGCCGGTATTGTGAACACGAACATCCAGGGAGCCACGATGTTCAACAGCGGCAAGATCGAAGCTAGGATTGGCAGCTACGGCTCCATCCGTGGATCGATCAACGTCAACCGCGTCCTCATCGACGGCGAACTCGCAGTGCGCGTCGCTGGCTTGTACAAGGACGAACAGTTCCGTCAGGACCCGGCATTTGAACGCGATGAACGCGTGTATGCAGCAGTTCGTTGGGACCCGGCATTCATGAAGATCGGCAGCTCGAAGTTCTCCCTCAAGATGAACTACGAGAATGGCGACATCGAAGCCAACCGTCCCCGCATCACGCCGCCCATCGACAGACTCACGCCGTGGTACACCAACATGAACAAGCGGACCTACAACAGTGGTCTCGCCAACAGCAACGACGTTGCTGACCAGTTGAACGCCGACGGAACGCCAAACGACTCCTGGGGCGCACTTGTTACGGACGGAACAGGCAACTGGACCCCGTGGCTGCAGTTCTGGGGTTCCGACTACTACGGACCCGTTTACGTGTTCAATGATCCCAATTCCTCCAGCTGGAATTCGATTCAGCAGGGCCAGGTAACAAAACTCGGCAACGACCAGACCATTACCAGCTCGCATTTGAATTACATCTACGGCATGGGCATCTCCACCACGAGCAACTGGGCCAACGAAACAGGCGCAACGGGCGCAACGATTGGCGCGTGGAAGAACAGGCTGCTCACCGACACCAACGTGTTCGACTACTACAACAACCTCATTGATGGCGACACCAAGAGGGAGTTGGAAAACTGGGAAGACTTCAACCTTACGATCAGCGAAACCTTCCTTGATGACGCAGCCGGTATAGAGCTGGCCTACGACTACCAGAAGGACGAGCAGTCCTACGAGTCCCGCATCAGCGCAGCCGGTTATGCCATCAGCGTTGATATCAACGACGTACTCTCCGACGGCACGCCCAATCCGAATGTCGGACGCGCTTACATCGCCTCCCGCAGCAGCGGTTACTCCGATGAACAGATGCGCCAGACGCTCCGCGCCACGGCCTTCGTTGACATCGACCTCAAGAAGTACATGGATCCTGACAGCATGATCACCAAGATTCTTGGTCGTCACGTGTTCCAGGCCAACTGGAGCAGCATGGCTGTCAACCAGGTACACCGCGACTGGGAAGGCATGACAGCCGGCCCGGGCTTCTATGATTCCAAGGCGATCACTGAAGGTGCGCGCGAAGTTGCTACCCTCAGCTATCTGAGTGGAGACCTCCGCGGAGTATCGCAAAGCAGCATAAACGCATCCCGCATCAACGGAAGCCGCGAAGTATCCGATGGCACGACCATGCTGTTTGACGGAACAAACTTCGTCAGCACTCCGTTCAGCGTATGGAGCGACCATAACAAGGAAGACATGTCCAACCTGTACAAGGCCGCTGGCTGCTATGACTCCCTCACGGAGACTGACAGCTGGGGTGTTGTGTGGAACGGCTACATGCTCGACAACATGATCGTCCCGACCGTCGGTTACCGCTCTGACAAGCAGAAGTTCTACACCTCCGGTAATGCCTCAGTGAACGCCCATGACGCGATCGCCAACTTTGACGATCCGGCTTGGTTTGTTCCCTCCAGCCCTGACAACCTCGTAGGCAATCAGGGTTATACCGCCGAAGACGGAACTTCCACCGCATGGGGCGTAGTGATTCACTTGCCCAACTCCATCAAGAAGATGATGCCCATGGGCCTGGACTTCAGCGTGTTCTACAACAAGTCTGACAACTTCCAGCCCGACGCAAGCCGCCGCGACCTGTATGCGCAGCCGATCGCCTCTCCTAAGGGCGACACCAAGGATTACGGCTTCGTGATCAGCGCACTGGACGACAAGATCAGCCTCAAGGTGAACTGGTACAAGTCCTCTGTGAAAGACGCCAGCATGGGTGATGCAATCACCAATAGCTACGTAATCGGTATGGGTGAAGGTTGGGCATGTCAGTATCTGCTGTGGTCCGTTTACCACACGCAGGGTATGGGCGACACCAACTACTTCGTCGATCCGACCATGGGTTACCTGTCCTGGCAGCCCGCAGCCGGCAAGACCGACTTGGAGACATTCGATGATTGGAAGGGTGTTGTGGACAACTGGTTCAACATGAACGCCGACTACTCGGCGGTTCTAAGCGCCAAGACTGCCCTCTACCCGAATGAAGCCTTCCAGAAGGCATGGTTCACCGGCAAGACATTCAGCGATTTCGTCGCCATGTCGCAGGCCGATCCGAATGCCAGCTTCTGGGATTACATCACCTCCGGTCCCTCCGGTATGGCCGTCACTGGCGACACCGAGTCCAAGGGTATGGAATTGGAACTCACCGCCCAGATCACTCCGAACTGGACAGTGGCCATCAACGCATCCAAGACCGAAGCAGTCCGCATGAATCTTGCGGGCACGTATGCTGACTTCACGGATCAGCGCCATACGGTTTACTCGACCACCTCATACGGCGACGTCCGCCTGTGGGGCCCCGGTAACAGCTCTGAAACCCTCGCAAGCAAGTGGAACGCCGAGTACTACGGCTACTACCTGCTGCAGCGCGCGCTGGAAGGTTCCAACGTATCAGAACTGTGCAAGTGGCACTTCAACCTCGTCACCAACTACGCGTTTGACGAAGGTATGCTCAAGGGCCTGAATGTCGGCGGTGCCTACCGCTGGCAGGACAAGGTGACCATTGGTTACCCGGTTCTTGTTGCTGATGACGGGAGTGAATCCTACGACATCAATAATCCCATGAAGGGGGATACCGAGAGTTACCTCGACCTGTGGGTTGGTTACGAGCACGAGATCAATGACGACGTGACTTGGAGAATCCAGCTCAATGTCAAGAATCTCTTCTCCAGCGATGATCTGATTCCGATTACGCTTGAACCCGATGGTTCCATGGCTGCTGGCCGTATCCCGGAAGCAACCACTTGGTACATCACCAACACGTTCTCGTTCTAGTCCCGCTCTACTCATCTAAGGCCTAAAGCCGAGGATGACAGAACAGGTTCTATTCAAGGGTGGCCCGGACTGAAAAGTCCGGGCCACTTCTTTTTGTTAAGTTCAATTGCAGGCTCGACATACATCCCGTGCCGCGCAAAGTCATATTCAAGGCTCTTCTTACCTCAATGCCACCCCGGATAAGAACCATCCCCGCGCGCATTCCCCACCCCTTGAAAAGGCATGCACGTCCATACGGCAAGCCAAGGAACAAATCCTGATACGAGCCTTGTTTACCCGTTACCAAAGCATTCTGGCTTGTGCCAGTCCATGCGCACATACTTGAACAGTTAACCAGCAACTGCCCCCAAAGTAACCACCATGACCAAATCGGACAGAATCCCATTTCGAGAGAAACTTGCATACGGCTTCGGCGACCTAGCCTCCTGTATGTACTGGCAGACCTTCATGGTCTATCTGATGTTCTTCTACACGGACGTATTCGGAATCAGCGGCAAGGCAGTAGGCGTGATGCTGCTGCTGGCCAGAATCTGGGACGGCATCAACGACCCGATGATGGGCGCCATCGCCGACCGCACGAACACCCGCTGGGGCAAGTTCCGCCCTTACTTCATATGGATGGTGGTTCCGCTGGCCATATTCGGCTGGCTGACCTTTACATCCCCGGCGCTTGGCATGAACGGCAAGATCGCATGGGCCTACTGCACATACATCCCGCTGATGATGCTCTACACGGCCATCAACATCCCCTACACGGCCCTGCTCGGCGTCATCTCGCCCAACCCTGTTGACCGCACGACGGTATCGTCGATCAAGTTCATGTTCGCCTTCGGCGCGGGCACGCTGATCTCCTTCTTCCTGCTGCCCATGACCAAGAGCCTCGGCGGCGTGAAGCAGTTTACCGAAACGCACATGGACGAAATCAACGTCTGGCTTGCCGCCAACCCGGAGAAGAAGCTGGATGCCTACCCGGAGATTCTGAAGATGACCCAGCACGGCTGGTCCTTGGCTTTCGCCCTGATCGGCGTGATGGCCATAATTTTCTTCCTGATCACCTTCTTCGGCACAAGAGAACGCGTATCCCCCCCCAAGAACCAGCAGACGAACCTGAAGAAGGACTTCGGCGACCTGCTCACCAACAGCCCTTGGTGGCTGCTCGTGGGCACGACGATCACCTACATCATGTTCACGGCCATCCGCTCCACCTGCTCGGCGCACTATTTCAAATATTTCGTGCAGTATCCTGATATTGACCCGATAATGGGCAACACCGTGCAAGTGACCCTGCCCCTGCTGGGAGCCAAGGCCTACACATTTGAAACGCTCGTATCGCTGTTCAACGGTGTGGGCCAGATTGCCGCCATCGCAGGCGTGCTCATGCTGCCGCTGCTGGTGTCCTTCATTGGCAAGAAAAAGTCCTTCTACGTCCTGATGTCCACCGCCATTGTCGGCACGGCATCGTACTTCCTCATCAAGCCCGAACAGGTTGAGGTCATGCTTGTCATGCAGATCATCGGCTCCCTTGGCGGCGGCACGATCGCGGCCCTGCTTTGGGCCATGTATGCGGACACGGCGGACTATTCCGACTGGAAGCACGGTCGCCGCGCCACGGGGCTCGTCTTCTCCGCGTCCACCATGACGCAGAAATACGGCTGGGCCTTCGCAGCACTGTTCGTGGGCTGGATGCTCGACGCGTTCGGCTACGTCGCCAACGTGGTGCAGAACGTCGAAGTAACGGACAATCTGCGCCTCATGATGAGCGTCATTCCGGCTGTCTTCGGTATCATATCGATCATCGTAATATCCTTCTACCCGCTCAACGACAAGAAGGTTGCTCAGATCGAAATAGACCTCAAAGCGCGCAACTTGACGGAAGCAGCCGAAGCGGAAGCCTAGGCGTCCAGACACGCATAAGCGTTCATTTCAAGGCGCGGCCTCGCAAGGGGTCGCGCCTTTTTGCGCGCCCCTACTTCAGTTCCTCGCCCTGCATGGCTTCCAGCGCCACGCGGGCCGCGTTCTCCTCGGCCTCCTTCTTGGAAGCGCCGCTGCCCTCGCCCATCGCCTTGCCGCACAGGTCCACGCGGACGCGGAAGGTGCGCAGGTGCGGCGGCCCCTCCTCCTCGACGATGGTGTAGGTTATCGCCTCGTTGCCCATTCTGGGCTGCACCAGTTCCTGCAACTGCCCCTTCGGGTTGTGGGAGCCGAGAAGACCTTCCAGCCTTTCGCGCAAGTCCCCGTACCAGCCGAGCACAACGGAGCGAGCGACCTCGAAATCGCTGTCCAGAAACACGGCCCCTACGATGGATTCCAGCGTGTCCTCCAGTATGCTGTCGCGGGCGCGTCCGCCGTTGCGCTCCTCCGATTCGGACAACCCGAGCGCGGCATCCACGCCAAGCTCCAGCGCCAGAGCGGAGAGCAGGGCCCGCTTGGCCAGCGCGGCGCGGCTGTGCGTGAGCACGCCCTCGCGCTTGTCGGGCATGCGCCCGTAAAGCTCGCTCGCCAGCACCAGCGACAGCACGGAATCACCCAGAAACTCAAGCCTCTGGTTGTTTTCCTCCCCGTCGTGCTGCTGGGCCCACGACGGATGCGTGAGGGCCATGACAAGCAGTCGCCTGTCCCGGAACGCGTATCCGATGCGCTGCTGGAAAGCCGCATAACAATCGCGCTCCACGGATGCTTGCGCCGCCTCGGGCAAAGGCTCCGTGACTGGCCTTTCTGTCTGGTCGTCGGGCATGTTCGTGGGAGGCTCTATGTCAGAGCGAGAAACGGGACATCAGTTCCTTGGCCAGCGCGGTGTATGCCGCCGCTGCGGGGCCGAAGGGATCGTATTCGAAAATGGTTTGCCCGAAGCTGGGGGCCTCGGCAAGGCGCACGGTGCGCGGAATCGTCGTCTTGAAAACGGATGCGCCGAAGTGCTTGCGCACCTCCGCCTCCACCTGACGGGACAGGTTCGTGCGCGAGTCGTACATGGTCATGACAATGCCGCCCAATTCCAGCCCGGGGTTCGCGCCGGCCTCCTTCAGGCCGCGTGCCACGTTCAATATCTGCCCCAGCCCCTCCATTGCCAGATACTCGCACTGCATGGGCACGATGTAGCTGTCCGAAGCGCCGAGGGCGTTCATGCAGATAAGGCCCAGCGAGGGCGGGCAGTCCAGCACCAGCGCCTGATACTCGCCGCCCTGCTGAAGGGGGGCCAGATGCTTGCGGAACTGGTGCAGGTAGTGCTCCTTCTTGGTCAGTTCCGCCTCCAGCATGGCCAGATCAGTCTCTCCGGGGATCAGCGACAGGTTCGGTATGCGCGTCTTGATGACCTTCCCGGCCAGCGGCTCGGAATCGTGAACGGAGGCCAGAATGCTGCCCCCTTCCGTCTTTTCGTAACCAAGGGAACTGGTCGCGTTGCCCTGAGGGTCGAGGTCCACCAGCAGCGTGCGGACGCCGGCCTGCGCAAGGGCTGCTGCCAGATTGATTGCGGTGGTAGTCTTGCCCACCCCGCCCTTCTGGTTGGCGAGTGCGAATGTCTTGGCTGGCGTAGGCATGTGCTGGCTTGGTTGAAGACGTGCGCCGCCTTCCAGATATCAGGAATAACAAGCGTGCTCCGACGGTCGAGTATTTTCCCCGAAGCAAGGAAACGAAGCAGGTATGGGGCGATCCATCAGGCCGCTTCGCGCATGCCGCGCAAGCTGCGGCGCTTGCGGAACACCATCATAAGGACTGCTCCGCACAACGCAAACGCGCAGGCCGCAGGCTCCGGCACCGTAGCAAGCTCAACTGATACGACGTATTCGATGTCCATACCACCGTACTGGTCGCCCCATGCCACGGTGTGGACCTCATTGTCCCATGTATTGTAGAACTCGATTAGCTCCCCATCCTCCTGATAACCAACGCCTAGCATACTGTGCCCAGTGTAGCCCAGAAGGACCGGTCGCCCGGCCTCGATCTCGGCCACGTAGTCGTCATACGTAAAGCCATCGCTCAAGGAGTGTGCCGTAGAATAAACATCCACGTACTGGGAATACACGTTCGCCACCGAATAACCGCAGTACTCAACATAGGCGGGAAGCCCGGTAAGCACATCTATGCAGTACATGCTGTGAGCGGTAAAATACGAATCCGTGCTGTACATGCGTGTGCCATCATCATGCCAACGCTGGTAGCCGTGCATCCGTACCACCATGTGGACGATGTTGTATCCGGCAGGGTCGTGGCGTCCGAATATACGTCAAAGTTCTGATAACCCGAAAACGCGTAAGATAAGTCGCTGGATCGCGCAACCTGTGTGAGGGCGGAAAGAGATACCAGCGCGAACGCGAGCGATCTGCCTGCGCCGGATGGACGCATAATAGCTGGGAAACGCATGCGGATAGGGAGAATTACGATGCTTGTGTATGAGGCTCGGAAACGGAAAGCCACTGAACTTTTGTGTGATAAATCCCCTTCAAAAGCCACATTTTACATCGATTCAGAGTAAGAATTTCGGCTTTTTCGAATAGATTTCGCTGCGTGAATACCCATGCGGCGATGCGGCATCCCTTCACTCACGCACAGATTCCCGCTTCGTCGCGGCTGCCGTCAGGCTCAACGGTATCGCGGAGGCTGCAAAAAGCCGTTAGTTCAATTCTTGCGTTGACTGATCGAGCTGCTTTTCGCTTTCTTATGGTCTCCCGGCGCGGTAGCCAAGTGGTAAGGCCGAGGTCTGCAAAATCTCTACCGGCGGTTCGATTCCGCCCCGCGCCTCCATTACTTTAAAAATTACAGTCCTTTGCCGGACTGTTTTTTTGTGCCTTGGGCAGTGGACGCCTGACAGGCCATCACGAGCAAGGGCAATGCTACGCGCACTCGCAACGTGCTGTTGGGTGCTTGGGAAAATAGGAAATATTTGCAGAGACTTAAGATTACTTGCTTGACACCGATATTCCATATTGGAATATAAGTGGCTCATGTGGTTGTTGAAACCCACAGAGCTATTTCAAAGAAAACAAAGCACAGCGGAAAAGAAGCATTCCGCTGAATTCGCGGCTGTAACGGCCAATCTCCAACGATATCTGTCCCGTATCAACGCCGGGGAAAACCCATCAGTCTTGAAGGCTGGATTCGTTCATCCCGAGCGAGTCGGAATCAAAGCGATTTCCCAACAAGGTAAACTTGGAAAAAACACAAGAGCCTACCGACTCTACATTTACCCGGACACAGCAACCAACACCCTGCACCTTCTTACACTCGGCGACAAAGGCACACAGTCAGACGACATCAAAGACTGCATAGCACTGCTTAAATTCATACGCAAAGGTGCAAAACCGCCATCATGAAACCATGTCCAAAAGTTACCACGACGTTTACGAAATGCTGCGCGACACTCTGCCTGAAAACGGCGACGCGCTGGCAAAAGAGGTCGAAAAGAACGTCAAGGGCTACACCCTTGGCGAAACACTCATACGCACACGCATAAACGCTGGATTAACCCAGAAACAACTGGCAGACAAACTTGGCTGCACCCAGAGCCGCATATCCAAAATCGAATGTGCGCACAACGACGACATCAGGATGTCCGACTACGGGAAATACCTAGGAGCCTGCGGATATGACGTATCAGTGCTCGTTCACCAGCATCAGG
>JBAZHO010000017.1:0-12792 GCA_041652375.1 Opitutales bacterium
TCCCACACGTCCAGCGCCAGCACGGGCTTGCCTTCGATTCCGGCCACGGCGGTTCCCATCACGGGGCTGTCCTGATTGGCCGTGGAGCCGATGGCGAGCTTGCCGTCCTTGACGTAGAGCCATGCCCAGCCGCTGCCGAAGCGGGTTGCCGCTGCGGCTGCGAACTTTTGCTTGAGCGTGTCAAGACCGCCGAGATCGGCGTCGATCGCCTTGGCTAGAGCGCCTTCGGGGGCCTTCGCGCCGCCCGGTGCGAGGACCTTCCAGAACATGGAATGGTTGGCGTGTCCGCCGCCGTTGTTGCGCACCGCAGTGCGGACGGATTCGGGGACTTTGTCGAGGTTTGCGATAAGTTCGTTGACGCAGTCCGGGGCTGCGTAGCCCACGCTTTCGAGCGCCTTGTTGACGTTCGCAACGTAGGCGGCGTGGTGTTTGGTGAGGTGTATCTCCATTGTGCGCGCGTCGATGTAAGGTTCGAGCGCGTCGTAGGAGTATCCAAGTGCGGGTAATGTATATGCCATAATTTATTGTCTCCCTGTCGATATTGAGAGTCGGTATCAGCGGGTAATAATCCCGACTATTTCGGAATCGTGCTCATTTAAGCTCCGATATGTCCGGCGACTCATATTGCATTCATCGGGCAGTCTCTTAGCATCGGCCAACTGATGTCTGTTTTCAAACCGCATAAGCCTTCCGTCTATGGGGAAACGCTGGAAACCCTGACGGCGGAACTGTCGCAGATCGGCATGCCCGCGTTCCGCGCCCGGCAGGTGATGGACTGGCTGTACAAGAAGAGCGTCTGCAGCTTCGACGAAATGAGCAACCTACCCCTGCCGCTGAGGCAGTGGCTCGTGGAAAATTACGTCATCTCGCCCGCCCGTTTCTCGATGGCCAAGACAGCGGGCGACGTGACCGAGAAGCTGCTTCTGGAGCTTGAGGACGGGCGCTACATAGAGACCGTCATCCTTCGCGCCCCTGAGGGGGACGAGGCGGAGGAGGGCGCGCGCATGACCTTGTGCGTGTCCTCTCAGGTGGGCTGCGCCTTCGGGTGCAGGTTCTGCGCGAGCGGTCTGGACGGCTGGAAGCGCAACCTGCTGGCCGCCGAGATAGTGGGGCAGGTGATGACGGCGGCGGCCTACGTCGCGCAGCGGCGCGAGGGCGCGGCGACGCGCACCCTGTCGGGCATAGACAACATCGTTTTCATGGGCATGGGCGAGCCTCTGGCCAACTTTGACAACGTCATCCGCGCCGTGGAAATCCTCCACGCCGGATGGGGACTGGGCCTCGGCGCGCGCCGCATCACGATTTCCACTTCCGGCCTCGCGCCGCAGATTCTGAAGCTGGCGCAGGTCCCCATCCAGTTCCGTCTGGCCGTGAGCCTGCACGGGTCCGACAACCAGACGCGCTCGGCCATCATGCCCGTGAACCGCGCCCATCCTCTGGAGGAACTGCTGCCCGCCATCAAGGAGTTCTCAAAAAACCACGGGCGCATGGTGACGCTGGAATACATCCTGATCGAGGACGTGAACGACGCGCTGCCCCACGCTAGGGCGCTTGTCGGGATAGCCCGCGACCTGCACGCGCACGTCAACCTGATCCCGTACAACCCCGTGCCGGACCTGCCGTGGAAGAGGCCGAACGCGCGTCGCCAGAAGGCGTTCTCGGACGTGCTGACGCGGGCCGGAACGTCCTTCACCATCCGCCGCCAGAAGGGCGACGACATCGACGCGGCCTGCGGGCAGCTTCGCCTGCGCAAGGAGCAGGAGCGCGCGCAGCCCGAACCGGGCGCTTCCGACGGCGGAAGTGCGGAAAAAAGCCCCGTCGCCTGAGGCAACGGGGCTTCGTAAAGCTGCTTTGATCCTTCAATACGTCCCGACCTTTGCCGTGCGGACATCGGCGGCATTCCAGATGTCGATCCGGTCCGTAGGGCGTTTAGCGGGTCCGCTTTCTGCGAAAGATGCTGAAGCCAAGCACGCCAAGCCCGCCCAGAAGCGCGTATGTGGAAGGTTCCGGCACGGTGGTGGTCGCGTCGATCACGTAGGACTGAAACACGCCGTCAAGGACGCCCGGACCATTGTAATGGCTTGCCCAGCGCAGTTCCAGCGCGCTGATATCGACCGTCGAGGCAAATACGTCGCTCGTGGCTGAGAAAGTAACCGAGGTGCTGTTGCCCGTGTTGCCGGAGGTCAGATCGGTGATGAAGTAGATCTGGAAGTAATCATCCAATGCTGATGCGTCGTTGTGTGTACTGGCTATGTCCACACTTTCGCCTGTCAGGGGTGTGTCGGTGTAGCTCATCGGGCTGAAGGTGGCGGTGACCCAGTCTTGGGTCGAGCTGCCGAGGAACAGGCGAGTATGCTGTCCAAGGTCCAAGCTTGCAGAAGCAGTGTTCAGCGTTCCCGAGATCGAAAACGTGAGCGAGCTGGTCGTTAACTCCGTAATAGTCATTACAAGCTGGGCTTGGCATGTAGATACGGTGAGAAATATCAGTGCGGCGGCTAGCCAGTGAGGAGTCTTCATATGGATACGATTGGATTGACGCGGAATTACGCCGTTTCTGATCATCCATACGGATTTTTCATTGTCAAGAATTCGGGCCGCTCTTTCGACGGTCCAGCGCTTGCGTGATAGCGTTTGCCAAAAGTCGGCCAATTTGAAGCCGCAGGACGAACGCGTGCCTCACCGGACGGCTCGGAGAGCCGTCCCTACCTTTAAGACGGTTATCACATTGATATTTTCAATCTTAGGTAGGGACGCCTCTCCGAGGCGTCCGGGGCGTTTGCATACGTCGGTTGTCCCGTTTCCTTGCCAGATTAGGTTTCTATTTGGGGAAACTTTTGGCAGTCGCTGTAATGCGGAAAGAGGGCCGCGCTTGCAGCGCTCCAGAATGTATTTTTTATATCGTTTACCCGGGGTTTGCTTCGCTCTACCCCGGGCTATCTCATGTCGCGGCGTTGGCGCTATGGGGGAATGTCCAGATGTTGATCGAAACCACTATATGACGCAAAAAGCCCCGGCAGTGATTTGCCGGGGCTTCTTGAAGTCGGTTTTTTAAGAATATGCCTACAGCAGGTCTTCCTTGGCCGTCTTGGGCTGCGGGGGAAGGCGTTTGGCATACTTGGTCGCCACATTGACGGCTTCTTTGGTCAGGCGGGCGATTTCGCCGAAATTCTCCGCTTCGAGGAGTTCCGGGGAAACAAACCATGAGCCGCCCACGGCAGCGACGCAGTCGATGTCGAAATAGCCGGGCAAGCTTTCAAGCGTGATGTCTCCGGTGGGAATGATGCGCATGCCGGTTTGCACGTATGGGCGGGTCATCGCCTTGAGCAGACGGGCTCCGCCAGCGGCTTCGGCGGGGAAGAATTTCAGATACTTCAGCCCCAGCGCGCGCGCGCGGTCGATTTCCGTCGTGGTCATGACGCCGGGAAGGATGGGCAGGTCGCGTTCCTTGGCCGCGCCGACCACGTCCTCGTTCAGGCCGGGAGTCATGATGTAGTTCACATCCAGCTCCTGAAGTTCGTGCACCTGCTTGCGGGTGAACACCGTGCCTGCGCCCAGAATCATGTCCGGGAACGCGCTGCGAATCTCGCGCAGGGCGTCCATCGCGGCATCCGTCCGCAGCGTGATTTCCACGACGTTAAGACCCGCTGCCAGAAGAGCCTGGGCTAGCGGGATGGCGTGTTCTGCTCGGTTGAGGACTACAACGGGGATGATCCGCTGCGGCCAAAGTGATTCCATGTTTTTCATAGGAGAAAGTCTGGATGGATAGCGTTATGACACAGTAATGTATGCTGCTTGTGCGCTTCTGCCAAGAATGTATGACTTTCTGCGGCTGCGCGCGAACGAATTTAGACGAGCTTATACGCCGTCTGGACGCGCATTCTCCGATCTCATAAAAAACGGCCCTCTTCGGGCCGTTCCGCGATGGTCAGATCATTCCGAAAACGAATTGGTTGCCGCCTTCTTTGAGGGTCACGAGGTTGTCCCTCACGAAACCCTTGAATCTCGGTCCCTTGCTGTGTTCCCCGTCGAAGTTGTTGCCCGCGATGTTCAGCTCGATCAGAGACTGCTCTCCGTAGTGCGTCAGGGAAAAATGTTTTCCGAAGGCCCCGCCCGCCAGTTGCATTCTTGCGCCCGTCTCCGTCACGTCCACGTCGAATTCCGTAAAGCTCGCCGTGAAGTTGAGCGTCTGCCCGTTGGAGTAGTCGTAGATTCTCGTCATGCCTTTGTGCAGGATGAGTTCTCCGACCACATAGGCCACCATGGCCCGGGTATGAGGTTTCATGGCCGCAGCGCGGCGGGACGAAAGCATGGATCTGCCCCAGATGTCCATTGTATAAGATAAGATGCGTGTTGAGAGGGGGGGTAACTACGTCTTGAAGTATCGGACTGTGTCGTGGCTTCTTAACCCATAGATTTCCCACGTACGCATATTATGTGTGGCATGTCGGCGGGATTATCAGGCGGCGGTAATGCCCGTTGCTGCCGTCCGATGCGCGCGGCAAGGCTTCCGGCCCTCAGAACTGCATCGGCGTCGGCTTTTTGTCAGGCTTGGGCAGCCTGTATGACATGTAGAGCGGCCCCAGCAGCACGAACGCTCCGGCCAGATATGTGAGCCGGGATCCGATGGCCCAGTAGAGCAGGGCGGCGCAGACCGGCCCGATGGCCCTTGCGAGCGAGCCTGCCGCGCGGAACGAACCCATCACGGAGCCTTGTCTGCTAGGCGGGGTGTAAAGGGATACCAGAGAGGAGAGGGTGGGCGCGATCAGGGCTATGCCGGACGCCTTCAGGAAGAGTCCGCTGAAGAAGAGCAGTTTACCGTTCGCCACGGCAAGGGTGGCCATCCCGGCCAGTCCGAAGGCAATGCCGATGCAGGCCATCGTCTTCTCGCTCATGCGCTCGGACCTGCGGTGCGTGAACACGCTTTGCACCAGAGTCATGACCATTCCGCCGAACACGAATATGGCGATGTTGTCCCTTGGCCCGAAGTTCAGCCTTTCAAGCGCCAGAAACGTGAGGGTGAACTCCATGCCGCTGAACGACACAAGGAAGGCGAAGTTGACCAGCATGACCTTCCGGGCCGGGCCGGGGTCCATCCTGAAGTTCGTAATGGGGTTGACCGAGATTGTGTGGCGCTTGCGCAGTTCCGGGCGCAGCGTTTCCGGGAAGCGCAGGGCTATCCAGATCAGGTTGATCAGCGACAGGGCGACGGACACAAGCGCCGCCCCGGAGAAGGGGTTGATGCCAAGCACGAACCCCGGGCGGATGTATGCGGACATGTCTATCAGGCTGGCCACGCCGCCGATCGCCGGGCCGATCATGAAGCCGGTGGCGAAGGCTATGCCCACGATGGCCATGCCCTTGGTGCGTTTGGAACCGCTGGTGACGTCCGCCACCGCCGCGCTTGCCACGGATATGTTGCCCGCCATCAGGCCGCAGGTTATGCGCCCGAGTATGAACATCCAAATGTTGCCGCTGAACAGCCAGATCACGTAACCGACGCAGGTGCATGAAGTGGTGACCAGCAGGACTTTTCTGCGTCCGAAGCGGTCTGACAGGCGGCCCCATATGGGCGAGGAAACGAACTGGAGGATGCTGAATATCGAGCCTATGGCTCCGCCGAACAGAACAAGCGTGATCACGTCGTGACTTCCGCTCCCGCTGGCGGGGGAAATGCTGGTCAGGTAGGCTTCGATACGCCCGATAAGGCTGCCCTCCGCGCTCTGGGGCAGATACCACTGAAGAATGGCCGGAAGCAGGGGGAAAATGATCGAGAAGCCGACCAGATCGATGAAAATCGTGAAAAATATGGAGCCAATAACGCCTTTGCGCGCGTTCATCGTGTCGTCAGCCATTGCGTCTTCCCCTGAAAATTACCGCTCCCGCCCGTCCGGGAAGGGAGTTCCCCACTTCTGCCTTTATGCCTTATGCGTCGGCATGGCTAGTATTTCTTCCACAGCTCTGGAGAAAACAGCGCAAGGACGGCGAACAGTTCCACGCGTCCCATTATCATCAGCAGGGACAGGACGTATTTGGTGACGAAATGCAGGCTGGCGAAGTTGTGCATCGGCCCGACTTCGGCGAAGCCCGGCCCGATGTTGAACAGGCAGGCGAAGGATGCCGAGAGGCTGCCTTCAAGGCTCATGTGCGGCTCGAACAGGGCCACGAGCATCGTGCCCGCGCCCGCGACCAGCCCCATCATGATCAGGAAGCCGTTGCTGTCCTCGCAGGCCTGCTGGCTCAGGGGCGTGCCGTTCACGCGGATGCTGCGCACGACGTTGGACCGGTAGGAGCGTTCCAGAAGCTGCCGCGTGTAGCGCAGGGAGGTGACGAAGCGCACGACTTTGACGCCGCCGCCGGTGGAGCCGGAGCAGCCGCCCACGACCATCAGCAGCAGCAGCAGCGCGTGCAGCGCGGGAACCCAGAGGTCGAAGTCCTTCGTCGCGTAGCCGGTGGTCGTCATGATGGACACTACCTGAAACGCGCTGTGCCGGAGCAGTCCGTGTGCGTCAGGCATCTGCGCGTGCCCGAAGTTGAACACCATGCAGGTCAGCGTGGCCGCAGCAAGTATGAGGTAGTAGGCCTTCAGTTCCGTGTTCTGCGCCAGCGCCTTGCGTTCCCCTTGGATGAGCCGGAGCATGAGCACGAAGCTCGTGCCGCCCAGCGCCATGAACAGTATGCACAGCCACTCGATCAGCGCGCTGTTGAAGTAAGCCATGCTGGCGTTGTGCGTGCTGAAGCCGCCCGTGGACAGGGTGGTGCACATGTGGTTGAACGCGTCGTACAGGCTCATGCCCGCCGCCCAGTAGGCCAGCGTGCATATGATGGAAAGCGCCACGTACAGGCGCATGATGCGCGAGACGCCTTTCTGCACGCGTTCGGAGCCGAGGTCCGCCGCCTGCGCGCTGGACTCGCGCGAGAAGAGGATCTTCGCCCCCGCGCCTAGGAAGGACAGAATCGCCACGAAGAACACGACCACGCCAAGGCCGCCTATCCACTGGCTCAGGGAGCGCCAGAACAGAAGGCTCTTGGGCAGGAGTTCCACGTTGCTGAAAATGGAGGCTCCGGTGGTGGTGAACCCGGACGCGGACTCGAACACGGCGTCGGCAATCCCGATATTCTTGGCGATGAAGATGTAAGGCAGGGCTCCGACGATGCTGGCGATAATCCAGCCAAGCCCTATCGTGGCAAGGGCCTCTTTGCCGAAGAGGCGTTTGTTCGCCTTGCGGCCCAGATAGTGAAAAGTTACCGACAGGGCCACGGCTATCAGGGCGCTGAAGCCGAAGCCCCGCAGCGCGACGACTTCCTGCGGGTCGCCCGCGCGGTAGTGCATGGCGACGCCCATGCTGATGACGAAGGCGGCCCCGATGGCTGCGGTTATGATGCCCAGCAGACGGGAGAGAATGGGGTAGTTCATGCCTTGTCGCCGTGCAGTAGGTCCCTCAGCGCCGGGATGTTTTCGGGGCGGGTGATGAGCAGCACGCGGTCTCCGGGCTGAATAATCTCGTCCGCCGTGGCGAGCCGGGCCTCGAAAAGGTGCTGGATGGCCGTGACCACGCAGTGCGGCGGCCATGATATCTGGCGCAGCATCTTGCCTGCCGAGGGGCTGCCTTCCGAGACGCGGATTTCCACGATTGTGCCGCCGCCTTCCTGAAGCTGGCCCAGCTCTATGCAGGGGGCGGGGGAGATGTAGCGCAGCACTTCGTTGGCCGTTGCGATGCGCGGGGACACGATCTGCTCTATGCCGATGCTGCTGCGCAGGCTGTCGATCACTTCCTCGTAGTCGCCTTTGTTGATGACGGCCTGCACGTGCTGCGCGCCGAGCTTGGAGGCCTGAAGGCAGGTGACGATGTTGTTCTCGTCGTCCTTGGTGCAGGCCACGAAGTAGTTCGTGCCGCCCACCTGTTCCTCTTCCAACAGGCGCAGCGAGGTGGCGTCGCCGTTGATGACCGTGATGTGCTCGAAGTCGTTCGCCAGCGCGCGGCAGATTAGCGGGTCCTTTTCGATCACGCGGATTTTGAAGCGCGGGTGCGCCAGCAGACGGATAAGCGCCAGCGCGATTTCCCCGCCGCCGAAGAGCACCACTTTCACGTTGCCGTCGCCTTTGCCGGGTTCGAAGCGGGAGCGGATTTCAAACAGGTTTTCCGGCGCGCCGAACAGGGTGATAAGGTCGTTTTCGTGAAGGACGGTGTCCGCCGTCGGGACTTCGTTCAGGCCTTCGCGCTGGACGTAGCCGATGCGGGCCCTCGGGGCGATTCGGGTCTCGGCGACGGTGCGCCCGATCATGCGCGAGCCGCTGCGCAGGCGCACTTGTTGCACTTCCACTTGGCCGCGCGCGAAGTTTTCCACCGCGACGCGTCCGGGGTTGCGGATGCGTTTGGCCAGTTCCACCGCGCAGAGGCGTTCGGGGTTGAGCATGTGGTCAATGCCGAACTGCGCTTGATAGTTCACGAAGGAGCTGTCGATGTATGTCTGGTCGTGGATGCGCGTGATGGTGCGTTTCGCGCCTAGGGCTTTGGATAGCGAGGAGGCGATGAGGTTCGCCTTGTCGTCGCTTGTCATGGCGAGGAAGTGGTCGCAGTCGTCCACTCCGGCTTCCACGAGTATGCGCGCGCTGCTTCCGTTGCCTCGTATTACTTTGACGTTGAATTGCTCGTCGATCTTGCGCGCGCGTTCGTCGGAGGAATCGACCACGGTCACGTCGTGCCCCCGGCTGCTGAGCACGGAGCATAGGTAACTGCCAACTTCTCCCGCTCCGATGATGACGATCTTCATTGAGCAGCCATTATGCAGGGCGGCGGCCCCGACAATAAAGCGTAAAATGCCGTGTATGTGCGTATTCAAGGCAGGGCGGACGCGCCCTGCACCCGAAATGCTTCCGCATTTCACAGGGGCGATGCTCCAACGCATGCTTTGCATCGCTACCCTCTGCCTTGGGATAGGCGCACGAAGTCGCCGTAAGGGCGGGGCCCTTCGAAGCCTCCGGCAGGAGGCGCGGGTCCTAGGGCCTTCCGGCCCTAGAAGTCTAGGAGGACGTGGTCGCCTTCGGCTGGGACGCTCACATCCCACTTGAACGTGGAACGGATACGCGCCTGAAGTGCCTTGGACGCCTCGCCCTCGCCGTGCACGAGGAAGACCCGTTCCGGCCTCTTGTTGAAACCCATCAACCAAGCCAGAAGCTCCTCGTAGTCCGCATGGCCGGAAAAGCCCTCGATACGCTCCACATGCGCCTTGATCGGGACCTCCTCGCCGAACATCCGCACCGTTGGCCGCCCGTCCACGATGGCGCGACCCCGCGTGCCCTCGGCCTGATAGCCGATGATCAGCACCGTATTCTTCTCGTCGGGCAGACGCGCATACAAATGATGCAGAATGCGCCCGCCGGCCACCATGCCGCTGGCGGAAATGATGATCGCGCCGCTCTTTACGTCGTTGATCCGCTGGGAATCCTCGCGCGTGACGCTGAGGTGCAACTTCTTCGGATGGAACAAATGAGTGCCGAGCAAGTGCTTCTTGCGGCAGTCCAGATTCAAGTCCGGGATATGCCGCCTGTGGATCTCCAGAGCCTCCACGGCCATCGGGGAATCGAGATAAACCGGGACGGCAGGGATGGTCCCGGCCTCCTCAAGCTCTCGCAGCACGTAGAGCAACATCTGCGAACGCCCCACCGCGAACGCCGGAATCACGATACTCCCGCCCCGCTCAAGCCCCTCGTTGATGGCCCGCGCGATATGCTCCACGGGGCTGTGCGGCTCGTGCAGCCTGTCCCCGTAGGTGGACTCCATTATCAGGTAATCGACGTTGTAAGGCTGGGCAGGCGGGCGCAGCAAGGCATCCGTCGGGCGACCAACGTCCCCGCTGAAGACGATCTTGCGCTCCCGGCGGCTCTGCACCGTCTTGAGGTCCAGAAACGAAGCCCCGAGAATATGCCCCGCGTCGCGGAACTTGGCCCGCACGCCCGGCGCAGGCTCGAAATGAGTGCCGTAGGGAATTGGCGCAAGCAGGGGCAGCACGCGCTCGGCATCCTGACGACAGAACAAAGGCTCCGCCGGGTGATGCTTGGTGTAGCCCCGCTTGTTGGCCCACTTGGCCTCCTCCTCCTGCAAATGCGCGGTGTCCAGAAGCAGGATGCGGGCGAGGTCCGCCGTGGCGTCCGTGCAGTGGATCGGACCCCGGAAGCCGTCCTTGACCAACCTCGGCAGGTAGCCGATGTGGTCCACATGCGCGTGGGTCAGCATCACCGCGTCGATACTCGCCGGATCGACCTGAAACTGCTCCCAGTTCTTCAGGCGGTTCGCCTTTGTGCCTTGGAACATGCCGCAGTCGATAAGCAGCCTCTTGTCCCGAGTTTCAAGCAAATGACGGGAGCCGGTGACGGTGCCCGCCGCGCCAAGGAAGGATAGACGTGTCATGGGGTTACGCTTGTTATAACGGTCCGAACGCCGCGAGTGTTCGGGATAAATGCAAATATAACATTGTAAGGAAGCGTTTGCGCTAAAAACCTGTGTTACTGCCTGTCCATGCCGAACTGCCTTAGCATGTCGCCCACGGTCCACTTCAGGTCCGCGTCCGGCGCGGCGGCGCAGCAACAGCTTATGTAGCCCAGCGCGCGTTCCAGCGTCGCCGTGCGGGAACGCTCCTCAAGCCACGTGTAAAGGGCGTCCAGAGCCTCCATCCACTGCGGCAGTCCGTGCGCGGAAGCGTCGCATTCCGCCAGCAGCAGACGCGCGGCGGCGTTTGCGTCTTGGCCCAGATGCCGGGTCAGCCTGTCCATGATGGCCGGGCCGGGACTGGCCATTGCGAGCATTTCGATCGTGGCGTCATCCAGCCCAGACGAGCAGAGCCGCGCAAGTGTCAGGGTCCACTGCCGCTCCAGAGCGTTGGAACCCCGTGCCTTCTTCAGGGCAAGCGCGTTGATTTCGTCCTTGGTCATACGGCGCGGCATACTCTATCCCGGCCTTGCTGCTGCGGCAGCGAGCAACGGCATGGGGGGGGTGAAAACGTATAGCGATTTCCAAAAAACCGAAATTAAACCCAGAATTTTATCCGCAGATAAGCAGGGATAAAACAGGGATTAGAAAATCAGAACGTCTTATTTTTCAATAATCTGCGTAAATCTCTGCCTATCTGCGTATAAACTCTTCGTCTGCAATTTCGGCGGACTTTTGAAAAACGTTATAAACTGAAAAAAACGGGTTTTCGCTCCCTAGTCCGCCTTCTCGTAAGGAATCTTGAGCGCGTTTAGCTGCGGGCGGACGATCTTTTCGTAGCACTCCGGGCAGACGCTGTGGCTGATCTGCTCGCCGGTCAGGCGGCTGATGTAGTGTTCGACCTGTTCCCAGTAGTTGTTGTCGTCGCGCACCTTCTTGCAGTAAACGCAGATCGGGAGCATGGATTCGAGCTGCACGATCTGCCGGGTGTATCCCAGAATGCGTTTTGCCACGCGCAGGCGCATCCATATCTGGTCGCGGTCCAGCGGCTTGGCCAGAAAGTCGTCTATGCCCGCCTGCATGGCCTCCATGTAGGTTTCCCGCCCCTGCACGTTGGCCGTCAGCAGGATGAAATACGTGTAGTCGGAAGACTTCACGGAGCGCACGCGGCGGCAGAAAGCCAGCCCGTCCAGCTTGGGCATCAGCCAGTCGCTGACCACGATCGGATACTTGCGTTGCGTGAACGCGTTCCACGCGTCCATTCCGTTCTCGTAGGCATCAACTTCGTGGCCGAAGTGCGTAAGCGTCGTGGTGAGAAGCTTGCGCGATATGAAATCGTCTTCGGCAACGAGAATCTTCATGGGCGTGAACAAGCAATAGAATGAGATGCCCCATTAGCGAATCTTTTTCTCAACAAAGGAGCGTCAGTGTATCAACTTATGAAACGGACACTTCCTACGCCTTGTGTAGAGGGGGCTTCGCCGGAACAAGACGTTCTTTCTTGCCGCGAAGGTCCACGAACAGGCTATTCGCGTCCGCATCGGCGTTGACGAGGGCCGAGCCTATGGGCCTGTCGATCATGGGGCTGAAGCTGCCGCTGCATACCTGCCCGATCTTGTTGTCGGAAACGTCGAGGATGGGCGTGCCTTCGCGCGCTATGCGGCGGCCTTCCAGAGTGAAGTGCAGCAGGCGGCGGGAGGGGCCTTGCGCGGCTTCTTCGCGCAGGGCGTCCTTGCCGATGAAGTCCTCCTTCTTGCCCAGCTTGACCGTCCAGCCCAGCCCGGCCTGAAGGGGGCTGATGTCCGCGCTTATCTCGTGTCCGTAAAGGGGCATCCCGGCTTCCAGACGCAGGCTGTCGCGGCAGCCAAGGCCGCAGAGGGCCAGTCCGAAGGGTTTGCCAGCCGCCCAGATGGCGTCCGTTATGGCGCTCACGTCCGTCGGGGCGCAGTAGATTTCGCAGCCGTCCTCGCCCGTGTAGCCCGTGCGGCTCAGGAAGACCGGCCTGCCTGCGACGACGGCGTCCAGCGCGTGGAAGCGGGCGGGCATTTCGCCCTTGTAGCCCGTGGCGCGCAGGATTTCCAGTGCTCGCGGCCCTTGCAGGGCAATCTGCGCGTATGCGTCGCAAAGGTCCGTCACCGCGCAGTCATAGCCCGTCGCGTGGCTTTGCATCCACTCGATGTCCTTGGCCGCGTTTGAGGCGTTGACGCAGAGAAAGTAGCTTTCCGGACCCCGGCGGTAGCAGATGATGTCGTCCACCAAGCCGCCCGTTTCATAGCACATCGGGCTGTATATGGCCGCTCCGGGGGCGATGCGGGCGATGTCGTTCGTGAGCAGCTTCTGGAGTAGTGCGAGGGCCTGAGGGCCT
>JBAZHO010000018.1:0-12653 GCA_041652375.1 Opitutales bacterium
AAGCGCGTGCTCGGCGGCAAAGTATCCCCGTCCGGCTCGCTGATCGCCGATCTGGAACTGCCGCAGGATGCGCCGCTGGGCATGTACAAAATCCGCCTTCTGCGCGATGACAACGGCATGCAACTCGGCCCGGCGGACACATTTTACGTTTCCAGCGACAGCGCGCAGGGCTGTCAGGTTTCCATATCGACAAGACAACGCGGCGGCGCGGCCTACAACGTGGGCGAAACAATACGCGGCAACGTGCATGTCACGTCCGCCTACGGAAGCCAGATATCCGGTCAGCCGGTGCTTCTCTCCGTGGACGAGTGCCCGTACGACGTCGTGACGCGCAGACGTATCGGCCAGTGGAAATCCATTTCCAGACAACAGCTCCGCACGGATTCCATCGGCGAAGCCGCCTTTTCCATCCAGACCACCGCATCCGCCGACAACGACTTTCAGTATCGCATTTCGGCCACTTCCACGGACGCCGACGGGCTTGAGTTCAGGACCCGCATTTTCGTCTATGCGACGAGGCAGGATATATATGCAAGCATTTCCACGGACCGCGTCCTTTACGAGCACGACCAGAACGTTTCGCTGAAGCTGCGCACCGTGTCCGCGACAGGCAGGCCCGAAAGCAGCAAGGGAACGCTGCGCCTTCTGCGGGAGTCTTGGCAGGAAGTATGGGTTGACCGTCGGGGACACGAGATCTCCGGCGAGGAGATGCTCAACATGCGCCGTCGCGGCAGCGGCTGGTTCAGCTTCGGCCAGACAGCCGGGGACTACCTGCTGAAAACACAGGGATACATCACCAGCGTGGTGTCTGAAGCGGAAGTGGAGACGGATCAGGACGGCAACGCCACTTACGCGTGGGAAAAGGCGCAGCCGGGCTACTACCGCTTTGTTTGGATCACCGACGGAAGGCGCGGGACCGTGGTGTCCAACGAACGCCCGTTCTGGGTTTCGGGACCGGGAACCGAGGTGATCGGCTACAGGCCAAGTTCGATCAAACTGATCACCAACCCGCCCTCCGAAAAGGACACCACCGGAAACAACCTTGCGCTTGTGACAGTGCCTGCGCCCAACCAGAGCGTGCTTCTTCTTTCCGGCTCGAACAATATCGACGTCTGGAAGGTTCTGGAGGTTCAGGGCACGGCCCAGCTCGTGAAGGTGGACTTGAACCAGAAGACGCCGTCGGAAGTGACATATCTGGAGGCCACTTGCGCCACGGATGAAAAGCTGGGCCGCGCACTCACGGTTCTGAGCGCGCCGAACTCCCAGTTGATGGACATCGAAATTGAGGATGACAAGAACGGCTACGAGCCGGGCGAAGACGCATCGTGGACCATCAGCGCGCGGGACAAGTCCGGCAAGGCGCTTGCGGGCGTGGAACTGGTGTTCTGGCTTCGCGCCGAGACGGACGGGAAGACCAGCGCGCGCTCGCTTGAAGCACTGTTTCCGCCCGCCCGCCAGTCATATTCCATCGCCAGCGCATCGTCGATAGGCCTCAAACCATTTTTCATGCCTGTGTTGACGGATGCGAAGCTGGCAGCCGCAGCCGCGAGTGCCGCCGTCGCGCATGACAAATCCACGGATGACGCCACGCCCTATTCCGAGGACGGCGAACCCATGAGTTCGATGCCGTCTGCGGGCGACCTCTTCTGGATTGCGGGCCTCGTCACAGGGCCGGACGGCAAGGCAATGGTGTCCAACGTGATGCCCCGGTCCCTTTCCCGCTGGAACGTGATTGTGCTTGCCTCGAAGGCCGACGGAATGGCCGGCTTCGCGCGCGTCCAGACCGAGACGATGGAGACGCTCTCCGCGTCCATGAACGCGCCGGAAAGCGTGTTCGCGGGGGACGTCCTGCACCTGTCGGCCAGCATTTCGAACAATCTGCCCGAACAGAGCGCGGTGTTCTGCAACATTTTCAGCAAGGACATCGGAAGCGTTACGGAGCCTTTCCACGCCGCCTACCTGATTGTGCAGCCGATCAGGGCTTCCACCATCGGCTGGGACGCCTCCTTTGCCGATATGGGCCGCACGATGCTGGTCGTAACGGCCAGCAGTTCCAACAAGAGCGTCAGGCTCGGTCTGGACATGCTCGTCAAGCCCGACCCCGCGCTGAAGGTCGGGTATTCAAACTCGCTGCTTTTCCAAGGACAAATTCCCCTTCCGGGCAACGCCGCCGACCCGACGGCGCGAATGCGTTATCGCATTACGGCCTCGCCAGCCCGCGTCGCGCTCGGAGGCATGCGTTACTTGCTCGAAGACCCGTCTGCGGGCAGCACCGAGGCTGCGGGCAGAATAGCCAGCATCCAGTCCCTTCGGCGCATGTTCGAGAACATGCGCTTCGAAAGCACGGTGATCGATCAGGCGCTGACTCGTTGCGCGGCAAACGATTACATGGACTCGCGCATGCAGACCGACGTCGAACGCCTGCGGACAACGCAGAACGAGAACGGGGCCTGGGGCTGGATGAGTGCGGAATCGCCGGACCCCTTCTGCACGGCCTACAATCTGCTCATGCTCAACCTCTGCGACGGCAAGATGCGCGAGACGCTCGACCCGTCGTTGGAAAAGGCCCGCAGCTACGCGGCCTCGGAACTGGTGGCCGGAACCCTGCCCCCGGACATGCAGGCGCTGCTGCTCATGGGTCTGGCAAGCCGCGAACTTGGCCTGACGCGCCCGTCCCGTCTTGAGGCCCGCGTCCTTGTCAACCTGATCCGCATGCAGGACAGGCTCAGTCCCTTCGCGCTCGCCTGCCTCACCTTGTGCGCGAAACAGTACGGCTTCGACGAAGAAGCCCAGGACATGGTGCGCAAGATCAAGGCCACGGCCATCGTCGAAAGCGGCCCGTCGAACCTGTCGTCGGCACACTGGAAGGGTTCGGAAACGTATGCGGCCCAACCCGCCAGCGAAGTGGAAAGCACGGCGATGTGCGCCCTCGCCATCGTCGCAACCGAGGGCACGTCCAGCAAGATGCTTGAACAGGCCGTGCGTTACATTTTCTCCAAGTCCGCAGACGGGCACTGGGACGGCCCGCGCGAAACGGCGCTTTGCATACTGGCGTTGCGGGATATCGCGGCGTCCAGCGGAGAAACCGACGTAAGCGCAAAGTGCGAAATCACGATGGGCGCGCAGGCCTTGGGCTCTTACGACTACACTCGTGATTTCGCCCTCTATCCGCCGCCGTGGAACGAGGTTCTCCTGCCGAGAGCCACGCAGGACGCCGCCGTCGAAGTCAGCCGCATCGGCGGGCACAGCCCCGTATTCTTCTGCGTAGAAACAATTCACACGGACAAGGGCAGCACCGGAGCATCCTCCACGCTGGACGGAGTGAAGCTGACGCGCGAGTATCTGCGTTCAATTCAGGTCCCCACCCTGCTCAACGGCTACGACGAAGAAATCGTCCCCCTCGGCATCGAGTCCGGTCTCAAGGTCGGCGAACGCGTTGAGGTGGTGCTCACGCTGACTCTGGACAAGGCCATGCCAAGGCTCCTGCTGGTGGAGCCCAGACCGTCGTTCGCCGCGCTACGAGCGCACGAGCGCGTGCCGGAGGCCGTCATAAGCTGCATCGACTCACCGGGATTGAAGCCTGCCACACTCGAATTTGAACAGTCGCCCGACGCTCTTGTGGCCTGCATGGAAGGGCTGCCCGCCGGACGCTGGGAAATCCGCTACCCGCTGCGCGTGGATTTCGAGGGCGATTTCATGGCCCCCTCCGCCGAGGCATGTCTGCCCCAGCGTCCCTCGCAGAACGCATCCAGCGGCCTCAGGACAATCAAGTGTGAAGCGGACGACGCGACGCCTGAAGCCGAAATAGACGAATAGAGCGGCGCAACGCGACGCCCTATATAGCGATTGCCAAAAGTATCCCGAAATAACAAAGAAAAAAGAGAAGAATTTTATCCGCAGATAAGCAGGGATTTACGCAGATTATTGGAGAAGAAAAAGTTCTGGTTTTCCAATACATTTTTTATCCCTGCTTATCTGCGGATAAAAATTTTGGGTTCTATTTCGGTTTTCTTTTGGCAATCGCTCTATATGTCCAGCAGGGCGAAGAACTGGGCGTTGCTCTTGGTCTTGCCAAGCCGTTCGAGCGCGGTTTCGCAGGCGTCCTCGATCTTCATGCTGGCGAGGGCGCGGCGGAAGAAATGGGACTTGGCCAGCATCTTCTTTTCCAGCAGCAGCTCTTCCTTGCGCGTGCCGGACGCAGCGATGTTGATCGCGGGCCACAGACGCAGTTCCGCCGCCTTGCGGTCGAGCACCATCTCCATGTTGCCCGTGCCCTTGAACTCCTGAAAAATCAGGTCGTCCATGCGGCTTCCGGTCTCGATTAGGGCGCTGGCGATGATCGTCAGGCTGCCGCCGTCCTCGGTGTTGCGGGCGGCGGAAAATAGCTGGCGGGGCTTCTCCAGTGCGCGAATGTCCAGACCGCCGGACATCGTGCGTCCGCTGCCTGCCTTGGCGGAATTGTATGCGCGGGCCAGACGGGTCAGCGAATCCATGAGTATGACCACGTCCTTGCCCGCCTCCACCTGACGCTTGGCGTATTCTATCGTCAGTTCCGCGATTCGCAGGTGGGAAGTGACATCCTCGTCGTTCGAGGACGCGAACACGTTGCAAGGCACGCTGCGGCGAAGGTCCGTGACCTCCTCGGGACGCTCGTCCACCAGCAGCATCATGACCTCGCACTCCTTGTTGTTTTCAAGGATGCCCAAGGCTATGTCGCGCAAAAGAGTGGTCTTGCCCGTGCGCGGAGGCGCAACGATCAGGCCGCGCTGCCCCTTGCCTATCGGGCAGAAAATATCCATGACGCGCGTGGTCATCGCGCCGTCCTTCTTTTCCACGCGCAACCATTCGTCCGGCGTGATCGTGGTAAGCTGGGTGAAATCCGCGCGGCGCTTGCGGTCCTCAACCGCGACGCCGTCGATCGAGACGATGAACTTTATCTTCGGGTTCGGATAACGGTCGTCTCGCTGGGCCTCGGCCACAACCAGACTGCCGCGTCTGATCTTGAAGCGGCGGATAAGCTCGCGCGGAACGAATGGGTCGCTGGGATGCGTCTTGCCGCCTCTGACCGGATCGAGAAGCGATCCAGTCTTGTTGTCCTGAGGCTCGAAAATGCCCTTAACCTGATAATTAATCTGCTTGTTCTTGTCGTCCATGAACTTGCGGAACGATGAATTAAGATAACAACCCCATGCCTCGGGAATATGGATACGCCCGGACGATAGGGGAACTAAGATGGCGGGGTTACGCGATGCGCCGAGAACAAACACGCTTGATCGGACTGCCGTCGTTGCGTTCGAATGCGAGCCGGTACGCCTGAAAAGACGGTGCCCGAAACGATTGTTTCAGCTTCTGTCTAAGAAACATCTACATAAGGCGCTGTCAAGCCGGTATCGGCGATGAGGTTGCGCGAAGAATGAAATCAGGCTTCTATCATCAGAGCACGTCGGCGAACCCGGTCTTCATCTTCTGGAAGCACTTGAAGCCCAGAACGAAAACCAGCGCGCAGACGACGTACAGGTAGGCGAGACTGAACATGTCGGGCTTCACGCCCCAGAGCGTCACGTCGCGGGATGTCTCGATGGCCACAAAAATCGGATTCCAGCGCAGTATTTCTAGCGCGACCCTCGCCTTGCTCCCGGCTCCCGCCGAATGGGACGAGTAGAAAATGCCGCTCATGTAGAAAAGCGCCGTCGTGATGAACATCATCGCGTTCTGCACGTCGCGGAAATAGACGCCCATCGCGCCGAGGAACCAGCACACGCCCAGACTCAGCAGCAGGAGCGGAAACAGTACCACGGGCAGCCAGAGGACCAGCCACGTGGGCGACGGGCCGACAATGCAGAAGCCGATGACGAACAGGATCATGCTAATCAGAAAAGAGTAGCATACGCTCAGGGCCATCGACGCGGGGAGAATTTCCAGCGGGAAGCGGACTTTCTTCACGAGGTTGGCGTTTTCCACGACGACGTTCGTCGCCGCGCCGAGACAGTCAGCCACCAGCCCGTAGAGCGTGAAGCCCATGAAAATGCCCAGCGCGTAGTCTGCGGACGTCTCGTTCGGGATCACGCCGAAATGCCCGTGCAGGAGCACCCCGAAGGTAAAACTGTACAGCGCCAGCATCAGCAAGGGCGTAAGCACCTGCCAGAGCACGCCAAGGTAGCTGCCCTTGTGGCGCACGTTGATGTTGCGCAGCGTGAACTGCATCAGCAGGGAGCGGTTCCGCCAGAGCGCGACCACGGGCCAGCGCGCGGATTCTGAAGTATGAGAGGCCATCGCGCGTCGCCTATTCTTCGTCCATATCGCGCAGTATCTCGCGCGGCATGCTGCCGTTTTCCGGCCCCACGTAACCGCGATCCTCCAGAATTTCCATGATGCGGGCCGCGCGGTTGTAGCCGATGCGCAGGCGTCTTTGCAGCATGCTGGTGGACGCGCGCCTTGTGGTGCGGATTACTTCCATCGCGTCGGGGATGAGTTCGTCGCCGACTTCTTCTTCCTCTCCGTCGGCCAAATCGCCGTCTTCGGTGCTCTCCTCGACGCTGCGCTGGAACTGTTCGTCAAACTCTGGCTCGCCGTTGTAATCGTTGACAAACTGGACGATGGCGTTGATTTCCTCGTCGGCCACGAAAGCGCCTTGCGAGCGGATCAGTTCCGATATGCCGGGCGGCAGGAAGAGCATGTCGCCCCTGCCGATGAGCTGGTCCGCGCCGCCGGTGTCCAGAATGGTGCGCGAATCGACCTTCGAGGCCACCTTGAAGGCGATGCGGCTGGGCAAGTTCGCCTTGATGATGCCGGTGATGACGTTCACGGACGGGCGCTGCGTGGCGATGATAAGGTGTATGCCCGCCGCTCTGGCGAGTTGTGCCAGACGCGCGATGCCGGTCTCCACGTCGGCCTGCGCCACCATCATAAGGTCGGCCAGTTCGTCGATGATGCAGATTATGTAAGGCAGCTTGTCCGGCGGCGGGGCGTCGTCGAAGTCAAGCTCGCGCGGCACTTCAAGGTTCGACGAAGCCTGCGCGGAGGCTGCGCGTTCCTCGGGGGAAAGGGATGCGTCGAACTCCTTCGCCTTCTCCTCGGCCTCCTTGTCGCGGCTGCGCTTGGCGTTGAAACCCGCGATGTTGCGCACGCCCTCCTTGGCGAAAATCCGGTAGCGGCGCTCCATCTCGTTGATGAGATACTTCAGCGCGCCGGGAACCTTCTTGGGGTCCGTGACCACGGGGATGAGCATGTGGGGCAGGCTGTTGAAGACCTGCATCTCGACGATCTTCGGATCCACCATCACGAAGCGCACGTCCTTCGGGCTCATCTTGTAGAGCAGGCTGGCGACGATCGCGTTGATGCACACCGTCTTGCCGGAACCTGTGGCTCCGGCGATGAGCATGTGCGGCATCCGCGTAAGGTCCGCCACGAGGGGCTTGCCCGACACGTCCTTGCCGAGGGCGACCGGGATTTCGGCCTTGCTCTTCACCCAGTCCTCGGACTCGAGGATGTCTCGTATGTAAACGCTCTGCGGATGTTTGTTGGGTATCTCCACGCCCACGCAGCCCTTGCCGGGCACGGGGGCCAGAATGCGCACGCTCAGGGCGCGCAGGGACAGGGCAAGATTCTTGTCGAGGTTCTGTATCTTCTCCACGCGCACGCCAGCGGCGGGATATAGATCGTAACGCGTGATGACGGGGCCGGGATGAACCTCGCCCATCGTCACCTTGACCCCGAACTCCGCCAGAGTGCGCACGAGCTGGTCCGCCACCTCCTGATGCGTCTGCTCGTCGTCCGAGGGCGGCGGCGGCGGCGATTCGGCCAGAAGGCCCAGCGTGGGAAATTCGTAGTCGCCCTTCCTCTCCGGCTGGGCGACGTTCGCCTTGCGCGGCTGCTCGACCTGCACGATTTTAAGCCCGGTGAGCATGGCCCCGGCGTCCGCAGCGGCTGGCGCGTCGATCTTGAGCGACGCCTTCTGGACCGCCACCGGCTTGGCCACCTGCCTTGGCGCAGGCTGTTGAGGCAGGCTTTCGGGACTGACCAGTCTGGTCTCGGGCGCAGCGTCCTTGCGCGAAGCCTTCTGGACGTCCAGCGCGGGCTTGGGCGCCAGCGCAAGTTTGCGGGCATTCTCCTTGGCGCGGGCGGCAGCCTCTTCCTTCCTGCGCGCGGCGCGTTTCTTCGCGCGCTCGCGCAATCTGGCGCGGAACTCTTTGAAAGCGTTCAGAAAGCCGACGACTTTGCGCAATATCCACATGCCCGCGCGGTGTAGAAGTATGCCCACGTTGTCGCAGAATGCGTAAACCAGCGAGGAGCAGCCCATCACGCCGAACACGACCAGCGAACCCAGACTGCCGAGGGACTTGTGCAGAAGCCCTCCGTAAAGGGACAGCCCCACCCAGCCGCCGTAGCCGTTGCGGTAATAGTTGGAGTCAACGCTGATGCCCGGGTCGTAATCCTGAATATACGTTTGCCAGAGGTCGAAAACCACGGGGATGGAGACCAGCAGGCCGATCCACGCCATCACGCGGCCCACGTGCAGCTTGGCCGACTGCTTGGTTATCAGCATGCCCGACATCCATATCGAGAACGAAGGAATTATCCACGCCGCGCGGCCAAGCAGGGACAGGGACTGGGCCGCGAAGAACATGCCCAAGGCCCCCACCTTGTTCTGACCTACCACGGGATTCTGGAATTCCGGGTTCTGCAGCCAGTCGTAGTCCCACAGCGCCACAGCCGACAGGACCGCGACGACCAGAAACGCCATCGCCCACCCGGGGTGGGCCCTTGGCTCCTTCTTGCCGAAGGTGGGACGCTCTTCCTTGCTTGTGTTGGCCTTTGCCATCTCTGAAACGCGGGGTTGGGAAAAGACGTTATCGGACGCCTTCAATAAATTCACAATAGAGGACTTGTGCCCAAGTGAACAGTTTTTCCTTCAGGAAGCTGCAAGGCGCGTATCGCAGGCTTCCACTCCGGGCGATGATGTGGCACTATCCGGCATAACAATGGATATTCTTTTCTTCCAACCCATATATCAGGAACGCGTCTGGGGCGGACGCGGCTTCGAACAGAGCCTCGGGCGCGAGTTGCCCGAAGCGCAAGTCGTCGGCGAGAGCTGGGAAATCGTGGACAGGCCGGAGGCCCGGTCCAGCGTCGCCTCCGGGCCGCTCAAGGGGATGAGCATCCGCGAAGTGATCGAAAAGCACGGGGCCGAAGTCATGGGTCCGGCTTACGATCCATCCATCCCCTTCCCCATTCTGGTCAAATGGCTGGACTGTCAGGACCGCCTCAGCCTTCAGGTGCATCCGCCGAAGGAAGTGGCCGACGAACTGGGCGGCGAGCCCAAGACCGAAAACTGGTACGTCGCTGCCTGCAAGCCCGGCGCGGGCATCATGGCGGGCCTGAAGACCGGAGCCACGCGCGAACAATTTGAAAAATCCCTTCGGGACGACAGCGCCGAAAAACTGGTGCACCGCATCACCGTGCGGCCCGGCGATTCGATGTTCGTTTTCAGCGGGCGCGTCCACGCCATAGACGCCGGGAACCTCATTCTTGAAATCCAGCAGAACTCCGACACCACCTACCGCGTTTACGACTGGGGCCGCGTGGGGCTGGACGGCAAGCCGCGCAAACTGCATGTGCGGGAGTCCCTCAAGAGCATCAATTTCGGCGATTTCGAGCCGGAAATCCTCCACTCCGAAGGCGCGGAGCAAACGCTTGTGGACAGCGACATTTTCAAGCTGCGCCGCGTGAGCATCGACAAGACCCGCCCCCTTGAGATAAAGGCCGGGCAGCAGCCCCGCATTCTGAGCGTCGTGGACGGCTCCGTGCGCGACATAAACACCGGCATGACTATTTCAAAGGGCGCAAACGTTCTTTTGCCGTTTGACGGAAGCTGGATCTTCGTTTCTGATATGGATGAAGCAAGCGTCCTGATAACGGAAAACTTCGCTTAAAATCTTTCAACCCGGCACGCCATGAAATTCCTGTTCAAGCTGTTTTTCGGCATCATCCTCCTGATCGTGTTCGTCATAGCTTTGGCCGTCGGCAGCGTTTTCATGATCGAGAAGGTGGTCCCCGGCATTCTCTCCACGCAGTTCAAGGAGACGACCGGGTACAGGCTGGACATAGGCAGCCTCGACCTGAGTCTGCTGGGCGGTTCCGCCGAGGTCAAAAGTCTGACGGTTCGCAATCCCGAAGGCTGGCCGGAAGAAGGCTTCATCACGGTCAACAGGGCCGTGTTCGACATCGAGCCTTACAGTGTGATTTCCGGCGGACGCAAGGTCATCGACGAGATGGTGCTGGACCTTGGCCCCTTGTGCATCGTCACGAACGACAAGAAGCAGGTCAACGCCAAGGCGTTGATGGAGAAGCTCAAGAAATACCAGAGCGCGGAAGAGGCCAAAGAAAAGAAAAGCACCGATGGGGAGGTCGAAGGGAAGCCAATGGATTTCCTTATCCACCACCTCGTGCTCAGGGCCGACACCCTTAGAATCGCCGATTACAGCGGGGCGAAGCCGAAGATCGTGGAACGCCACATCAACATGAACATCGAACTGCACGATGTGACGGACATTCAGCAGGTCGTGGCGCAACTGATGACGCAAGGCGGGACCCAGATGCTCATGATGCTGTCCAACGTTCAGTTGAATCTGGGCGGCGAGAGCGACGGCAAGGACGCGGACGGCAAGACCCCCAACGTTGTGGACCCGCTCAAAAAGTCAGTCAACAGCATCTTGGACTCGCTCAAGAACAAGCTGAAGGAAGACTAGCCTGACCGACGGGCCGCCGGGAGCAACCGGCGCAAGAGGGGGATCTGCAACAAGGCGCGAGGCCTGCTTTGGGGCAGGTCGATTCCGCGCTTTCCGCGTTTCCCCCGTATCGTCAATTTCTTGAAAAAGCGTTTTTAGACACTTATACCATCAATTTTCATCGGCCCGTGAAAGGCCGCGCCGACAAGGCGAACCCCGAAGACAATGATCGGATACATTTACAAAAAGCTCAAAGGCAGGACGTACCGCAAATTTGTGCGCGCGTCCCAGCCCGTAGTCACACGCATCAACGAGCTGGAACTTCAGTACCAAAGCCTTTCCGACGAGGGGCTGCGCGCCAAGACGGACGAGTTCAAGGCCCGCCACAAAGCAGGCGAGACGCTCGACCAGCTTCTGCCCGAGGCCTTCGCCGTGATGAAAAACGCGGCGCGCAGGCTCTGCGGCAAGACCTTGATCGTGCGCGATCACGAGCTTCTCTGGGACATGGTTCACTTCGACGTGCAGCTTATAGGCGGCATGGCCCTGCATAAAAACATGGTGGCCGAAATGGCCACGGGCGAGGGTAAGACCCTCGTCGCCACCCTGCCCCTTTACCTGAACGCCCTCACGGGGCGCAACTGCCAGCTCGTCACCGTCAACGAGTATCTGGCCCAGCGCGACGCCGAGTGGATGGGCCACCTGTACACGTTTCTCGGCCTGAGCGTGGGCGTGATCCTCGGAGCCCACCAGCAGAGCCCGGCCCAGAAGCGGGAGATGTACATGATGGACATCACCTACGGGACCGCGAGCGAGTTCGGCTTCGACTACCTGCGCGACAACGGCATGGCCACGCGCAAGAACGACCTGACCCAGCGCGACCACTACTTCTGCATCGTTGACGAGGTGGACTCCATCCTCATCGACGAAGCGCGCACGCCGCTGATCATTTCCGGCCCGTCCAACGACGGCGACGTGGGCGACACCTACCGCACGCTCAAGGCCGACATAGAAAAACTGGTCCGCGCGCAGTCCACCCTCTGCAACAACCTCGCCAGCGAGGTGAAGGCCCAGATCAACGAGGAAGACGAAAAGATCCAGCTCAGCGAGGAGCAGCTTGAACAATTGCTGATGGTGAAATGGGGCGCGCCGCGCAACAAGGTCCTCACCCGCATGCTGGAAACCGGATCCATCCGCAAGGCCTTCGACAAGTTCAGCATGGAGATGGAGACCGATTACCTGCGCAAGCGCCGGTACATGCTCAAGGAAAACCTCTATTACGTGATAGACGAAAAGGGCCGCACCGCCGACCTGACCGAGATGGGGCGCAACCTGCTATCCCCCGATGACACGGAAGCCTTCGTGATGCCCGACATGCCGACGATTTTTCAGGAAATCGACAACGACCCAGACTTGGAACCGAAGCAGAAGGAGCAGAACAAGGCTGCGGCGCAGACACGCTTTGAACAGACAAGCGGAAACATCCACGCGATAAGCCAGCTACTGCGCGCGTACAGCATTTACGACCGCGACGTGGACTACGTCGTGCAGGAAGGCAAGGTCCTGATCGTGGACGAGAACACCGGGCGCACGATGCCGGGCCGCCGCTGGTCCGAAGGCCTGCATCAGGCCGTCGAGGCGAAGGAAAACGTGGCCATCGAGCGCGAGACCAAGACCTACGCCACGATCACCCTTCAGAACTACTTCCGCCTTTACGAGAAGCTCGCGGGCATGACCGGAACCGCCGAAACCGAGGCGAACGAGTTCAAGGACATTTACAACGTCGAAGTAATGGTGGTGCCCACGCACCGCCCCTGCGTGCGCGAGGATGTCAACGACCTTATCTACAAGACCCGGCGCGAGAAGTACAACGCCGTAGTCGAAGAGATCACCGAGGCGCACAAGCGCGGCCAGCCCTGCCTCGTGGGA